>JAEUTS010000374.1 GCA_016787005.1 Bacteroidia bacterium | reverse complement strand
TCGTTTTCCCCTTCTGCTTTAATATTCAAATTACATTTTGCGCTATCAGAAAATGATTTAAAAAAATGAAAGAACATTTCAGTAGGCATCTCCCCTACTTTTTCGCGTTTAAATTCCGCTTTCCATTCAATCCAGTTGCGGCCGCCAAAATCCAGCGCGACTTGTGCCAGGCAATCGTCCATTGGTAAACAAAAACCGTAACGCTCAATGCCCCGTTTATCACCAAGAGCTTTGATAAATGTTTCTCCGAGGGCAATTCCAACATCTTCAATTGTATGGTGCTCATCAATGTGCAGATCGCCTTTGGCTTTGATGATCAGATCAACGCCTGAGTGTCTCGCAATTTGTTCGAGCATGTGGTCAAAGAAAGCAAGTCCTGTTGAAATTTTTGCTTTCCCTGTTCCATCAATATTTAATTCAATTGAGATATCCGTTTCCTTGGTTTTCCTTATGTGAATATATTTTCGCTCAGGCACCTTCAGAAAATTATACACTTCATCCCAATTATGTGCGATAAGATCAATCTTGCTTTTTGATCCTTTGGGATTATCGAAATTTTTTATAAAGATGGCTTTTGTCCCCAAATTTTCTGCAAGCTTTACATCCGTTAAGCGGTCTCCTATAACATAAGAGTTCACCAGGTCATAGTCACCATTCATATATTTAGTTAACATGCCTGTACCGGGTTTGCGGGTTGGCTTGTTATCTTTTTCGAATGAACGGTCAATATATACTGCTGAAAATTTTACTCCTTCATTCTGCAAGATTTCCATCATCTTGCCCTGTATAGTATTAAAAACTTTTTCCGGATATTTTTTTGTACCCAGACCATCCTGGTTGGTCACCATAACCAACTCATAATCCAATTCAGTTGCAATTTTATAAAGATTACGTATAACACCGGGTAAAAACTCAAGTTGCTCAAGTTTATCTACCTGAAATGTAACAGGTGGTTCAACAATGATTGTTCCGTCGCGGTCTATAAATAATATCTTTTTACTCATCATTTTATTTCTTTAAGTGAATTCAACAAAACAACATTTTCTTCTTTCGTTCCGATAGTTATCCTCAGGCATCCTTCGCACAACATTACTTTAGACCTATCACGAACAATAATTCCATTTTTAACAAGGTAGTCATAAACCTGCCTGGCATCATTCATTCGCACTAAAATAAAATTCGCATCCGATGGATAAACTTTTTTAACAAAAGGTAATTGCACTAATGCTAAAACCATTTGCTCCCGCTCGGCAACGGTTTCTTTTATCCAGGCATTAACCTGGTCAATATTATTCAGTGCTTCTAAAGCCAGTCTTTGGGAAACTACATTTATATTATATGGGGGCTTTACTTTATTAAATACATTAATGATCTGCTCGCTTGCGAAAGCCATACCAACCCGTAACCCGGCAAGTCCCCATGCCTTGGATAATGTTTGAAGCACCACTAAATTCGGGTATTCTGTCAACTCGTTAACAAAAGTTTTTTGCTTTGAGAAATTAATATAGGCCTCATCAATAACAACCAATCCGTTAAAATTATTCAGGATGATCTCAATATCTTCACGGTCGAAAGAATTCGCCGTAGGATTATTTGGAGAGCAAATAAAAATCAACTTGGTGGCCCCCTCTCGGTCTCCCTCTAAGGGAGAGATGTTTTCTGAAATCGCTTCAATATTCAACTGAAAATCTCCTGTTAAAGAGACTTTTCTTATCTCCACGTCATTTATGTTCGCGCTCACTTCATACATACCATAAGTGGGCGAGGGAATGATCACATTATCAATTCCCGGCCTGCAAAAAGCGCGGAATAATATATCTATGGCTTCATCGCTTCCATTCCCCAAAAAAATATTCTGAGGAGGAACACCTTTGATCTTGCTCAATTTTTTTTTGACTTCCCACTGCAGCGGATCCGGATAGCGGTTATAGCTATCAGGCAATGGCGAACCATGACTATTCTCATTCGCATCAAGAAAAACAGTTGCATCGCCCTTGAATTCATCACGGGCGGAAGAATATGGGACTAACTTCTTTATATTATCCCTGAGTATTTTATTTAAATCGAACTCCATCTTAACTCCTTTTTAATCGTATTGACACGGCATTTTTGTGTGCATCCAAACCCTCTGAAGCAGCCATCAGTTCAACTGTTTTGCCTATTGCTTCAAGGCCTTGCTTACTTAGCTTCTGGAAAGTTATTTTCCTTACAAAACTGTCCAGCGACACACCACTGTATGACTTCGCAAAACCATTTGTTGGCAATGTATGATTAGTGCCTGACGCATAATCGCCGGCACTTTCGGGTGAATAATTCCCAATAAAAACCGAGCCAGCATTGATGACCTTTTCTGCCAAAGTTTCACAATCTTTACAAGCTAATATTAAATGTTCGGGTGCATATTCATTAACAAGCTCAATCGCTTCAATTTTATCCTTTACCAATATTGCCCTACTGTTTTCAAGCGCTTTTGCGGCAATACCTGCACGGGACAATACTCTTAGCTGAAATTGCACTTCAGCAAGTGTATCTGTAATAACTTTTTCATTGTCTGAGATCAATAGCACCTGGCTATCCGAACCATGCTCTGCCTGCGAAAGGAGATCGGCGGCGACAAACGCCGGCACACAGGTTTCATCTGCCAGCACAAGCACTTCTGAAGGGCCGGCAGGCATATCAATGGCAACGCCCTCTTTATTGACAAGCTGTTTGGCGCATGTCACATACTGATTGCCGGGACCAAATATTTTAAACACTTTGGAAATACTTTGTGTACCGTAGGCCATAGCGGCAATAGCCTGTACCCCTCCTATTTTATACACTTTACTGATCCCAACCAGTTTAGCTGCAACTAAAATAGCTGCGTTTACTTTTCCATCCTTATCGCAGGGTGTACATAATATTACATCATTACATCCTGCTATTATAGCCGGCACCCCAAGCATCAAAACCGTTGAAAACAATGGAGCTGAACCACCCGGTATATACAATCCAACCCTTTCAATTCCAACCGATTTTCGCCAACACTCAACCCCCGGGACTGTTTCAATAATTTTTACTTCCTCTTTCTGCGACAAGTGAAATTTTTCAATATTACTCTTCGCCTGCTTCAAAGCCTGCTTAAGTTCAGCCGAACATTCCATTTCAGCAATTCCGAACTCCTTAACGGTAACAGCAAACTCCGTTAACTCAGCTTTATCGAACTGCAAGGCATATTTACGTATGACAGCATCGCCGTTTTGTTTCACATCATTTAAAATAGCCTGCACCGACTGCTCCAACCCGGCACTATCAAACACCGGTCGCTTAAGCATTTCAGCCCATTTCTCCCTTGATGGATATTTTATGATCTTCATTTGAATAGTTCTTAAATCGTAACACTTAGTTTTTGCTGCGTCAAACTTACATCTCCCGACTTCGGCCTTCCGACTCCCGGCTTCTATATAATCATCTTCTCGATCGGCACAACCAATATTCCCTGAGCGCCATTTTCCTTGAGCGCAGCTATAATTTCCCAAAACTCATCCTCATGAACAACAGAGTGAACGGAACTCCATCCTTTTTCTGCCAAAGGCAAAACTGTCGGACTCTTCATACCCGGCAATATACTTATGATTTTGTTAAGTTTTTTGTTAGGCGCGTTAAGCAAAATATATTTGTTTTTCTTTGACTTTTTAACGGCATTCAATCTGAACATTAATTTTTCAACAAGTTGAAGCTGGCTTTTGCCAAGCGTTTTCGACTGCACCAAAACCGCCTCTGATCTTAAAATAACTTCCACTTCCTTAAGGCCATTCATAAACAGAGTACTCCCCGAACTGACAAGATCGCAGATCGCATCGGCCAAACCTATACTGGGCGCTATTTCTACAGATCCGCTTATCTCATGTATTTCGGCATCAATTTTCTCCTTCTTTAAAAATTTAGACAAGATCGTTTTATAAGTGGTCGCGATCTTCAACCCCTTTAGATCTGAAATGCTTTTATAATTGGTTCCTTTTGGAACAGCAATTGACAAGCGACATTTCCCAAAACCCAAATGCTCAACAATTTTTACATCCTTATTCTTTTCCAGTAATACATTTTCACCAACTATGCCGATATCCGCCACCCCATCCTGCACATACTGTGGAATATCATCGTCACGCAAAAAGAGTACTTCCATCGGGAAGTTATAGGCCTCCGCTTTCAGCTTATTTATGCCTGTATTAATATCTATGCCGCATTCTTTTAAAACCCGTATAGAGTCTTCATATAAACGACCGGATTTTTGAATGGCGATCCGGATCTTTTTTTCTGAGTTCATAATTTCTATGTTTAATATTTAAAAAACAAAAAAGGCTCACCTGTTGGTAAGCCTCTGATCTATGTGCTACAATTTACACAAAACCATTACAGCCTACCTGTCGGTAAGTTGTGATGATGATGTATAAACAATGTTTTTTTCATTTTAGCTACGACAAAGATATAAAAAATTAATTAAATGTATACCTTATTGTTAAAGCTGCATCAAGATAATTCTGGTTGCCATTTACAAGGTCCATAAAAGGTTTGAAATCGAGGCCAAAGGTAACGGGTACTTTAACAACCTTATACTCAGCACCAACAACAGCGTCTACGCCAATGGCGACAACCGATTTGGAGGAGTTCTTCTTAGCAACATTAGTAAGAAAATACCGCTCCTCGTATGTACCAGCATGCGCTCCAAAACCGACATACCAATCCAGATCTTCCGAAAATTTCGTTTCTCGCTGATACTCAAACAGCCCTGTTAACGAATAACCCTGCCACCGCGTGCCTAAAATTGCTTCAATGGCTCCACGTGAATTCAAAAATTGTTTGTATGAAATACCGTACAAAAACCCGCCACGCAATCCAATACCTGCGGTATACGGACCAGTACCCCTATGCTGCGCAAAAGCTGATGAAAAAAGTAAACTAAAGAAGAGTATTAACGTACAATTTCTAAAGGTCTGTTGCATAGAAAAAGGAGAAATAAATTCCACTACTAAACTACATTTTTTCTTTTCAAAAACAAAAAAAGTAGTTCATTTGAAGAATCCCATACAAGGTCTAAATTAGGTATATTTAGCCCCTTAGACCAAATACAATTTTCTATGGCTCCTGTTAAGCAGCGCTGTTTTTGGGTATCAAGTGACCCGGTTTATATTGAATACCACGACAAAGAATGGGGACGCCCCATTCATGATGACAGATTATTGTTCGAGTTTTTGGTTTTGGAAAGTTTCCAGGCCGGATTGAGCTGGTTAACAGTTTTAAAAAAGCGGGAGAATTTCCGTAAAGCTTTTGCAAAGTTCGATGCGAAAATGATAGCGAAATTCGATCAGCGAAAGTTCGACCAACTGATGCAGGATGCCGGTATTATCCGTAACCGATTGAAAATTGAAGCCGCAATAAATAATGCAAAGTGTTTCCTTCAGATACAAAAGGAATTTGGCTCATTCGACAAATATGTATGGTCATTTACAGGTGGAAAAACTATTGTAAACCGGCCAAAAG
>JAEUTS010000365.1 GCA_016787005.1 Bacteroidia bacterium | reverse complement strand
CTGGTACTTTATGCGATTCCATGCTTTTGAAGGTATGCCCAATCAAGCCACGCTTAAAAGTCCCTTTAAGGAATTACTTATAAATAGTCCTTTGTTGCTGCAATACATTCAAAAAATGGTTCTTCCCTTTAATCTTTCAGTTATGTCGACTGTTGGTGATACCAATTACATACTAGCCGGCTTTACCTTGTTGCTATTGGCTGTTGGCATATATTTCACAAAGCAAAAACGCTGGAATTATATTCTGTTCGGATTTGTATGGTTTTTGGGATTTATCTCTCCTTCATTACTCACCGGTTATTTCGGTGGACTGGAACACCGCACCTACCTGTCGATGGTTGGAATTTTTATTGTGGTAAGCGAGTTTGATATTTTTAAACGCGAAGCCATAAGAAAATATAAATACCTGGTTCCTGCCATACTGCTACTGTTCACGGGCATTACCATTTACAGGCTTCCCATTTTCAATAACGCGATCAGCTATTGGGAAAGCGCTGTTAAAACCTCCGATCATTCATCACTGGCCTGCCTCAACCTTGGAAAAACGTATGAAAGCATCGGGCAATACCAGAAAGCGATTGATGCTTATCGTGAAGGACTTAAAAGAAATCCAAAGGAAAGATTGCTGCACAATAATATCGGCGCGGCTTTCATCTACCTGAGGAATTACGAACAGGCGGAACTTGAAATAAAAAAAGAGATTGAACTATTCCCCGACAACTACATGGCTTATTTTAACCTGGGCATAGTGAAAGAACGTATTAACAAAAACGAAGAAGCTGCGGCTTATTGGAAAAAGTCGCTTGAGTACAATAAAAACTTTGTGAACGCCTACCAACAATTGGCACAATACTACAAATCGATAAACGACTCAGTAAATTTTAAAAGGTGTGTTGAGGAAGTGAACCGCACCAGCCGGTTATAATCATTGACAATTCAGGGACTTTGACTTCGCATCCATCGCGTCATACTTCTCTGTTTCCTTGGTGCTGATGTACATACGCTTTAATGCAAGTATAACCGAACAATCGCTTGCATTTAACTTAAAGGCTTCTTCCAGGTATGGTTTGGCCAGTTTTAAAACATCATTGGCCTCTTTCACCGCTTTCCTGTATTTTGTATCATCCTTTATCTCCGAGCTAAGTTCAAGCATTCTCCTCGCTTTATTGTTATAAAGCGCGCCCAGGTTAAATAATGTTGTTCCATCCGTTTTGTTCAGCTGGTAAGCCGCTTTATAATATTTCTCGGAATTGGCCCAAAGCTCTTCGTAGTTAGCGGGCTTGGGCAAATCTTTTCCTGAATCCGATTTCGGATTAGCCATGCGATCGTACAGGTTTCCGAGGGCGAGATTTAAAATCGCATCATTGGGAGCCTTTTCCAGCGCCAGCTTAAGGTTATTAAGTGCTTTAGCGGCGTCATCCGGGTTGGTCGACTTCAGGAAAAAATTAGTCTCATCATTTATTAATGTTACATCGTTCGGGTAAAGCTCCCGTCCTTTTTTCACTACCTCCATTGCTTTAGGCTCATCATTCAGTTTGTTCAATAAAAAATACTGGTAATTGTGATACGTAGAAGCCTTTCCCACCTTATGTTCCAGGAGTTTTTCGTAAAGCATTTTTGCCTTGTCGTTATTCTGGGCCAACTCGGCAGCAACCTTCGCGTTCGACATATTTATTGTATCCGGTATGCCGTTCATTGAATTGATGTCCATTGCTTTTTCAAATCCCGTCAATGCCTTGTCATAATTCTTCTGGTTGTAGTTAGCCACAGCGCAATTTTCAAAGTGACGGGCACAATCGGCAAAATGCGGTGTAATTTCTTCTTCGTAATCCTTCTTTTTATCCAACTGCTTCGCCGTCAAATACGCTTCTGTGGCCGTAAGCAAATAATCCATATTTGAATTTAAATAAGCCTCCAGTACTCTTTTATTTACATCGCTGATATTCTGACGCTTATCATACTCTACCTGATACATTTGTTCAAATAAAGTTTGATATATTTTTCCGCGGTAGGTCCATGTTTTTGCCGATGCTTTGGAGTCGGCGTTAGCCGTTGCAATGTCAATGGCTTCCTTCGCGTGTCTAAGCGACGAAGTGTCTTTTACATTGTAGTAATCCTGCAGGTACTTCCAGGCAGCAACAACTTTACTGTTCTGGGCTTGTAATGACAATGTTCCACTAATCAATGAAGCAAGAATAATTTTTTTCATGAACAATTCTGATTATTTATTATTCTTCATCTCTTCTTTAAGCTTCGCGTATTTGTCGTTATCGCCTGTTGTAACATATAGCTGCAAAAGTGCTTTGGTGACATTTCCGTCTTTAGGATTATCAGAATGAGCTTTCTCCAGGTAAGGGATGGCCTTCACAAATTCTCCTTTACCTTTATCAGACAACTCCTGCGCCTTCTTTGATTCTTTAGGTGGTAAATTATTTGCGGTATTGTTGTAATTGATACCCCTATCCAGATATAATTTACCTAAGTTATAATTTGCGTCACCATAGTCAGGCTTTAACTCAATAGCCTTTTTGTATGCTGCTTCAGCTTTGTCGAGTTCATTTTTGCCCTGGTAAATATTACCCTGGGTATAATGTAAAATTTCATTGTCGGGAGCTGCCTCAATGGCTTTGCTCACTTTATCCAGCAATACATCAATTTTATTTTGTTTGATGTAATAATTCAATTCGGCTGTGATAAGGTCAACATTATCATCAAATAGGTTACGCCCTTGCTCAATATAACTTAACTGTTTCTCCGCGTTTCCTTCATTCTCATAAATACCTGCCATATTGAGGTAGATATTTGCATCCTTATATTTTACATCGATCAATTTCTGAAGGTACTCTTTGGCAAGTGTAAAATTTTTGGCTGAATAAGCTATGCTGAACAACTGATAATTGAGTTTATCAGCGGTAATATTCTGGTGCTTCATCGCGTCATCCTTGTCAAAAGGCAAACCCTCGAAAAGTGCTGTAGTGTATCGGATCGCATTATCGTACTCTTTAGCCCCAAAAGCCTCAATCGACCGGTTAAACAATCTCACAGAAGCGGGCATCAGCATTCCTTTGGCATCATCATAATAAACTTTGTCCTTATCTGTTTTAAAACAATTGACCACAGCAGTAAAAGCTTTCTCTGCCGCATCAGCATCAAGATTTTTGTATTTATCTTCTTTACTTTCCATTATGGCCATATAGGTTTGTGCACGGTAAAGCCACATTTTCGGGCTGTTTTTTGTATCATCATTTTGAGCAGCAGCATCAATAGCGGCTTTGGCTTTATCTAGTTCCTTTGAACGAAGATAATTCCATGTATTTACAAGGTTGTTTTTTTGCGCGAACAGAGATGTAATGGAAACCGTTAGCAGTACAGTCAGTAATTTCAGTTTAGTCATAGTCTTAATTTTTCTGTATTTTACAATAAACGTGCCTAAAAATAGAAAAACCTTCCCATATATGGAAAGGTTTTTCCTGATCGGAAATGATTATCACAAAACTAAATCAATCAACATCAAGTTCCTTGAATTTTTTAAGATTTAGTTTGTCATTAAAATCCTTAACGTTAAAATTCAGAGATTCCATTTGTTGTTTAATAGCCACCTTATCCCCTACTATTAAAATAGCCATTTTGCTTGGGTCATACGCCTTTTTGATCTGGTTATTAAAGTCCTCTTTGGTCATGCTTTTTAAGATCTGAGCCTGCTGCAAAGGATAATCCTTGCTTAGATTATACTCAAGTATGTTCCCAAGGAAAAATGCTTTGTCAAAATTGGTTTCATAGTTCATCGCCTGGCCATTTAACATGGAGTTTTTGGTGTAATCCACCTCAGCGTCCGTAACGCCGTTGAGAATATAATTTTTAGTTTCCTTAATTATCTCGACCATAGAGTTGCCGGTTTCTTTACGCTTTACTGCCGTTCCGATAAAGAAAGTCCCTTTATATTTATCTCCATTGAAACCTGAACGTATTCCATAGGTATAACCTTTTTCTTCACGTAGATTCATATTCAGCCGTGAGTTGAAGTTTCCTCCAAGCACATGATTGGCAACGGTATTTTTAAAGTATTCTCCGGTGGCGTCATAAGGTAGCGATAGCTGGCCCATACGTATAATAGAAGATGGAGCGCCAATTTTATCAACCAAATAAACAACAGGGTCTATCGGTGCAGGGGTTACTGCGGGGTATACTTTAACATCTTTCGGTTGCCATTTATTAAGGAATTCAAGTTTTGATAATATTTCGTTCTGATCCACATCGCCTACAATTACAACCCTTGCAGAGGAAGGAGAATAATTTTTTTCATAATATCCTTTTAAATCAGCAAGTTCCATTTTCTCGATATTTTTCTTTGTCGGATTTAATCCCCATATATTATTATTCCCGTATAATAGTGATGCAAAGGCCACCGAAGCTGAATAGTTTGGATTGCTCTTCTGTTGAACCAGGTTTTCCTTGTATTGCTTTTTTACACGTTTGAAATCTGCTTCATCAAAACGCGGATTCAACAATTTCTCTTCAAGTAATTTTAATGTTGCGTCAAGATTTTTTTTCAGGCAGGTAATATATACAGATGAAGATGTTTTACCCGCTGTGAAATTTATTGAACTTCCTAACTTGTCCAATTCAGCGCTGATCTGCTCGGTTGTGTAATTTTTAGTTCCTTCATTAAGCAGCTGAGCGGTCAATTCGGCAATACCATTCTTCTTTAATTCATCTGTGCTTAAAGTGAGGTCACCTCCATCAATTGTCATTGCTATTTGCACGATCGGAGTTTCGGATGTTTTAGTGCCGATTATTTTTAACCCGTTTTTAAGTTGTGATGAATAGTAATCAGGGACTTTTGCAGTTTTTGGAGTCGAAGGGGCTGGTTTTGTCCATCTTTCCGGTGTATCTGCAAGAGGTGTAAATGCCAATCCGGAATACTCAGGATCATCTTTCAATTCCATTCCTGCGTTGGGGTTGTAACTTTTGACAGAGTCTTTATCAGAAATTCGAGGATAGACGTTAACAACTCCGGCTCCCGCTCCCTTTATGTATTTATTGAAAACTCTTACTATATCATCTTTTGTTACTTTATTATACCTTTCTAATTCATCCTTTACATTAAAAGTGCGACCAAGCATCCACTCCCAATTAGATAGTATTTCTGCTTTTCCATAGGCGCTCTCAACTCCCCTTAAAACAGTCGCCTCGCGTTTTGCTTTAACACGCTGAAGTGCCTCCTCTGTTATTCCTGTTTTTTCAAACTCATCAATAGTAGCCTTGGTGCGCTCCTCTATTTCTTTAAACATTTTATCATATGCGGTATAATCCTGAAAAGCCTCTTGGGGAGGATAATAAAGTATACTGATGGTAAATTCTCCCGATAACTCATGCGTAGGGTGATAAACATCGACCCCTGCAGCTTTTTCATTTTTTACAAAATTCCTGTAGAATATTGAGTTATTGCCGTCTCCCATCATATCTGCCAGACAATCTAATGCCGGTTCATCTCTGTGATATGCAGGAACAGTAGGTATTACACGATGTGATAAAGGCAGATATATTTTGTCCCTATAACTCGCATATTTATCACTTGGAAGCGTTACAGCCGGAACTTTAAGTCTTTTTACATCTGGCCCTTGCTTGATGTTACCAAAGTATTTTTCAACCCATGTCAATATTTGTTTTGTTTCAACATCACCTGCAATTGTTAAAACAGCATTATTAGGACCGTACCAGCGAAGAAAGAAGTTTTTTACATCATTCAGAGAAGCTCTGTTTAGGTCGTCAACGTAACCAATAACAGGCCAGCTATACGGATGTTTAAACGGATAAAGTGTTTGTCCCATGATCTCTCCTATCATACCATATGGCTGATTCTGCTGGTTCTGCGATTTCTCATTCTTTACAGCGTCACGTTGATTTTCGAACTTTTTACTTGTTAATGAATCCAGCAAATAGCCCATTCGGTCAGCTTCAAGCCAAAGTGCCACCTCAACCTGATTACTTGGAATATTGTTAAAATATTGAGTGCGATCCTGGGTTGTATTACCATTCATATTACCGCCCGCTTCATTAACTATTTTAAAATGCTGTTCATCGGCAACGTGCTTTGAACCCTGGAACATCATGTGTTCAAAGAAATGTGCAAAACCCGACTTCCCGATACTTTCCCGGTCCGACCCCACTTTATAGGTTATCATAACCGTTGCAACCGGATCAGAATGGTCTTCGTGAACAATAACAGTAAGCCCGTTGGGCATTTTGTATTTTTCATAAGGAATAATTAATCCATCCGCGCGTGGTTCAACCTTTTCAATAAGTTGGGGCTGCGCCAGCACAGAAATGAAAGGTGCAGCAATGAAA
>JAEUTS010000360.1 GCA_016787005.1 Bacteroidia bacterium | reverse complement strand
AGAATGAAACATCATTAACCGCTTTTATGGTTTCGTCTTCTGTACGAAATTCGGTGACTAAATTCTTAACTTCAAGCAGAATATCGTTCATAGCTGATCAACTGGTGTGCTAATTTAAGTTTTTGGCGACAAACTTCATAAATATCCGAAGGTTAATTATTGTCCGGCTTCTGATCAATCTTTCGCGTCATGTATAACCAATGTAAGTTTGCCACGTTTATAACTGGGGCTTTCATCGGCAAGCGCAATCCGGGCCTTTCCTGAACCCGTTTCGGCGATCCAGAGTAAGAAGTCGCCCTCGGATTCAGCTTTTCCGTATTTTTTTTCAAAATAAGTCTTAAAAGAAGTAAACAACTCTGCTGCCTGCGGCTCATTTAACAAATAAATGTCTGCTTCAATATTGTTTAGCCGGTTATCCGGGCAATAATAGGCAATAGTATAGCTTGTGGTTGAATCAATGTCCAGTTCATAAAACAGGTAATCAATGCCGTCATTACTGTCTTCCTCTTTGAGGCCTATTGGTTCAAACTTCGCGATTTGTTCTTTGGATGCACCAAGCGTAAGGCCCCTGAATAAGCCGGTGTCTGATCTCATAACTTTTTCAAATGATTCTCCATATTGCGCCAATGGTGATTTACCGCATGAGCATGCGAGGAGTAAACAAAGCAGAATAAAAATACCCGCCCGGTTCAATACCGTATTTGTTGTTGGACTCACTCTTTGCGTAATGGTGTTGATTTAAGAGGATTGGCGGAAATCTGTTTATATTCATTTCTTTTCCTGAAAATATCGATGGCGGTGTAAATAGCTTTACGAAAGGATTCTTCGGAAGCTATGTTCTTGCCTGCGATCTCGTAAGCGGTACCATGATCTGGTGAAGTACGAATAATAGGCAATCCTGCAGTATAATTCACGCCATTGTTAAATGCAATTGTTTTAAATGGAATTAGTCCCTGGTCGTGGTACATGGCTAACACGGCATCAAACTGAAGGTAACTTGAATTTCCAAAAAAACCGTCGGCCGGATACGGCCCGTATGTAAGGATATTTTCTTCTTTAGCTTTATTAATCGCTGCGGTAATCACTTGTATATCTTCACTACCTATGGTGCCATTATCTCCCGCATGGGGGTTAAGTCCCAATACAGCAATTTTGGGCTTACGTACTCCAAAATCCTCTATTAACGTTCGGTTCAGGGTCTTGATGCGTTTAATTATTTTTTCAACTGAAACAGATCCTGCTACTTTTTCAACCGGGATATGGCCCGTAACCAAACCCACTTTTAATGTGTCCGATACCATCAACATTAATGCTTCATCTTTTCCGCCGGCAAATTTTTGATCAAGATATTCGGTATGTCCTTTAAACTGAAATTCCTCCGATTGTATATTGTGTTTGTTGATTGGAGCTGTTACCAGCACATCAATTTTGTTAGCGGCTAATGCATTGCAGGCCGCTTCAAGCGATTTAAAAGCATACTTACCGCCTAAAGGAGTTGACTTCCCCAATTCAAAATTCACTTCTTCTTCATAAAGGTTCAGTAGATTCGGTTTTTTAGGATTTGCCTGATCAATATCACGGATAATATTGAAGCTGAAATCCTCAATTCCCATAGCTTTACGGTGATAAGAGGCTGTTTTTTGTGAGCTAAAAAGAATAGGAATGCATAACTCCTCCATTGCAGGATCAACAAAGGTTTTAATAATAACTTCCAGGCCGATTCCGTTAATATCACCCTGACTTATTCCTACACGTATTTTACCCGACATCGTTGTATTATTAATAATGCACTAAATTAATGAAAATAAAGGACGGGAGATCAACGAATAGCGAACAAGGCACGAATTTACGAATGATAAAGTTTAATGATTCTACCAAACGATTCGTAAATTCGTTGCGCGATAGCGCCATTCGTTATTCGTTGATGTATGATTATTGATTCACTTTTAAAGCGGGCATTGAATTTTGAGCATCTCTCTATTGAGGAAGGTGTATTCCTGTTCAGGAATGCGCCAACTGCTGAATTGATGTTTGTGGGGAATGAGCTCCGTAAGATCCAAAAACCCGATAATAAGGTCACCTGGATCATTGATCGCAATGTTAATACCACGAATGTATGTATTGCTAATTGTAAGTTTTGCAATTTTTACCGCATACCCGGACATAAAGAGGCATATATTACAGATATTGAGACGTATAAACAGAAAATTGAAGAAACTTTCCGTTTAGGAGGAGAGCAATTATTGCTTCAGGGTGGTCATCACCCTGATCTCGGGTTGAAGTTTTATGTTGATCTATTTCGACAATTAAAATCTTTATATCCTGATCTGAAACTCCATTCACTTGGTCCGCCTGAAATAGCACACATTGCAAAACTCGAAAAATCAACACACACGGAAGTGCTAGAATCATTGATCGAGGCGGGGCTTGATTCATTGCCGGGAGCCGGTGCTGAAATACTGAACGACCGCGTGAGACGCCTGATCTCAAAAGGAAAATGTGGAGGACGCGAATGGCTGGATGTGATGCGTGCCGCGCATAAGCTTAATTTAACCACCTCGGCCACTATGATGTTCGGGCATATTGAAACTATTGAAGAGCGTTTTGAACATTTGGTTCTTTTGCGGCAGGTACAGGATGAAAAACCATCGAATGCCAAGGGGTTTCTTGCATTTATTCCATGGCCATTCCAGGACGATGGTACTTTGTTGAAACGTCATAAAGGAATTTCAAATAATGTAACCGGTGATGAATACATCCGCATGATAGCCATGAGCCGTATTATGCTGCCGAACATTAAAAATATACAAGCCAGCTGGCTGACTGTGGGTAAACAGGTAGCTCAATTGTGTTTATATGCCGGCGCCAACGATTTCGGATCAATTATGATCGAAGAAAATGTAGTTTCAGCTGCTGGTGCACCTCACCGGTTTACTTCGAAAGGCATACAGGATGCAATACGCGAAGCTGGTTTTGAACCGCAATTGCGCACGCAGCAATATGAGTATCGTGAGTTGCCGGTTAATACGGAACAGCAGGTAATTAATTATTGATACGGCAGTGTTTCATTATGATTATTATCTTTTCCCCTTCACAGCTTTAATAAACTCCATCAATGAATTCTTTACCTGTCGGGCTATAAATAATATATATGCCGTGTTACCTTCTTGCGTTTGAATTTTCTCAAGCGCATCATAATATGCAAAACGGCTTTTATCGTCACCGGGGATAATGGCAATAGTGTAGCCATTTTGCAGTAAGATCAAATTCATTATAAGTCGTGCGGTGCGGCCATTCCCATCAATAAATGGATGAATAGTAACGAGCTTTTCATGCATGTTAGCGGCCAGTAATACGGGGTGCATTTTTTTTGACCGTTTATAATAACTAAAATAGCCATGCATCAATTCAGGCAGCTTATAATATTCGGATGGCACATGCCGGCTGCCGGATATGCGCACATTCACATCACGGTATCTGCCCGCATTCTCATTGTCAATACCCCTTAGAACAAGAGCGTGAATATCTTTTACCAACCGTTCATCAAATTTATATTTTGAATGTATGATGTCTTTTATGTAATCGATCGCGTGTTGGTGATTAATGGCTTCCAGGTGTTCACGCATGGAACGTCCGCCAATGGTAATGCCTTTGTTCACCACGAGGGCGGTTTCCTGCATGGTAAGGGTATTTCCTTCTATGCGGTTACTTTCATAGGTATATGCAATGTCAAAGTACTCTCCCAGGTTGTGCAATTGTGCTTTTGAAAGTGGTTTAATAGTTTCCCATTCCGCTTTCAACATATCAATCTCATCCAACAGCAGCCTGATTTGAGGATCTGGTCCAGCTGTTTTCATTTCTTTTTCTTTTTTGACGTAGCCTGTCTTTTGTTCAGCTACCAGTAATCCATCCAGGAAATAAGGATCTTCACCATATTCAGCTAATATTTTATCGCTTATGTATTGAGCGACCACTTCTTTTTCGTTTAAGCCAAATAGTTTCACCAGTTTATTTACCTGTTTCCTGCTTGCCAGCCTTTTGCCACTTTCGATCTTCGACAATAAACCCTGATCCATTTCAAGTTTATGGGCCGCTTCCATCATAGTCATGTTTTTGGCTGTACGCGCTTCTTTAATTATTGCGGAAAAGGGTTTCATATTATGTATAATTTATACATGACAAATATAGTCATATTTTTTATTAATCAATTTCTTTGTTTTTTATTTTGATTGATAATTTCACTTTTCTTTTCTATTAATGATGAAAAATTAGGGTAAAGGAACAATGTTTGAATGCGCCGGACAAGAAGTTGCTGTATAGTTGATTCAACGCATAAAATCAGCCACCAATAGTAACAATCATAAAATCAGATGTTTTTTCTACTTTTGAAATAAATACACACACTTTATGACTTTCTTCTCTGATAGTATTAATAAACTCCCCATAACACAGATTAAGATTTTTTTTGCAAGGATACTTTATAGAATTGTTAAGTTGTTTTACCGGAAGGACATTCAATTAATCAAGCGTGACGGTATTTCCTATGAGGTTGATTTGTCCGAAGGAATTGAACTTTCTTTGTTTCTGTTTGGCAATTTTCAAAAACATGTTTCAAATAATAAAGTTCTTAAACTTGCAAAAGATGCTGTAGTCTTTGATATTGGTGCAAATGTTGGGTTGATGTCGTTGCAATTTGCTCAATTGGTTCCGGAAGGCAGGGTGTATTCATTTGAGCCTACTCATTATGCGTTTAACCGCTTGCTTAAAAACATTTCTTTGAATGCAGAGCTTGCAAACCGTATTACGCCAATGCAAATATTTATTTCTGCGGAGAGTCGATCGAATGCCGGAATTGAAGCATTTTCAAGTTGGAAGGTTGATGGAAGTAAAGGTGAAATAATGCATCCATTGCATCTGGGTACTGCAAAGCCTACAGAAGGTGTTTCCTCAGTAACACTAAATGAGTTTTGCAGTATAAACAAGATTAATAGGATTGATTTTATTAAGATTGATACAGATGGACATGAATTCGAAATACTAAAAGGCGCTCAAGAGGCAATTTCAAAATTCCGTCCTAAAATAATTATGGAGATAGGATTATATGTAATGACAGAAAAAGGAATTGATTTTTCTTTTTATTCGAATTACTTTACTTTATTAAAATATAAGATGTTTGATTCTAAGAGCGGGCAACAAGTTACACTTGAAAATCACAAAAAGCATATTCCCCTGAAGGGCACAATTGATATGCTTGCAATCCCTATTTAGTCCGTACTTCATATAAGTAAGCCGGTTCTATCTGCGCTTCTGTTGCTGCGGGTATCTGATGAACAAGTTTTATCCGTTCCGGGTATTTTTTTGCAATAGGCTCCATCATTCGGTGTAATGTATTGATCACATTGCCATCTGCTTTAGCCGGATCTCTGCGCAGGCTGGGCAGGATAACGTGCGTCACTTTATTCTTTCTGAAATACAGCAATACAGAATCAGGATTGGAATAGCCGCTTGTTGTGTCAAGTGCTACAACTTTATAAACCGGGAAAAACTCTTTCCCTTTTCCATAAACAAACGACATAGGGGCTTTACGACTGGCTACCAGGGCAGAGTCGGAAAGATTATCCGCACACCATTCGCTCATTTGCAAAAAATTTCTCCAGTCAGGAGTATATCCATAATACTTGTCCCCCTCTAAATTCTTTTTAAGGATCGGAATATTTTCACTTGCCTTACGGATGGAAGAAATGCAGCTTGAAAGAAAGACAAGTGTAACAAGAAAACCTAACAAGCTCTGTCCAAACCCTGATTTACGGCTGAGGTGATAAATGCCATAATAGATCATTATCAATAATACAGGCACATGTATCATTATCATCCTGGGCTGATCCCAGCGCTGCTGTAGCACAATAAAAGTAGCTCCCGCTAAAAAGAAAGTATGTAGTGAGGCAAACAACAGGTAATTATTTTTTGTCCGGAACGCGTAAATAAGACCGACCATAAAGATCACAATAATTACAAAGGCGAATATGCCGATATTTGTATCCTGGTTTTCTGACATGAAACCAAGTATCTGTAAAAATCGCCGGGATAAATAAGCACTGCAATTATCAAAAAAACGGGCAACAAATCCCATCAGGTCTTCAGTTCCTTTTGAAGCGTTATAAGGATCTTTTTGCATCAGAAGTCCGCTTTGAGACCCATATTGATTATTGCTTCCCCAGATCAGGAACTTAATGATCTCAAAAGGTATTTTAAATACCAGGTATGCCAGTAAACCATAAACAGCATACCTCCATTTTTTTTGAAGTAAAAAATATACCAGTATAGCCAGCACAACTACCGCTGCTACATTACGTGTCATAGTAAGAAAAAATGTGAAAAACCCAACTGTAAGCCAGGTTTTTAAATTGCTTTTAAGTGTTACATCTTCCTCTGCCTGAAGAGTATCCAATAACTTAAAGAAGTAGAAAAAAAACAATCCTTCAATGAACAAAAAAAATGCTTCGGTATAAGTTTGGCTGGCAAAATACTGGAAATAGGAGTTGACCGCGATTGTAAATAATATAGGTAATAACAGTGCATTCGGCATACGGTTTTTAAAGCTTTTGTAAAAAAAAAGTAGCGCGAGGAAGTTAAAGGCGACCGAAAATAATTTGAGCCAAAAAAGTTTTATCCCGATCACAGCAATTACAAGGCCAATAAACATGGGATAAAATGGTGCGTTAGCGGTATAGTAATAATGAAAGAAATCGTTTGCATATTTGTATCCCGACTCAATGTAAAGCGCATCATCATTGCCTTCACTGATTCGGTAATTGAATAAAAGGAATGAGAAGGTAAGGCATACTGCAAATAATATCCACTGGATACCTTTCTCGCGAATGTTCATCCAACGCTCAAGTTTATCAAAGAGGAGGTCATTCCCCCCTATTGGCTTTTTATTCGCTTTAATATCTTTTTTTTGTTTTGCCATATACCTCTATAATTATTCGCGGGCAATAAATATATTCAATCCAAATTCAAATTCGGCATTTTCGATCCGGCTTATCCTGTTTTTGTCTAGTGGCTTTGTCTCATCGTCTTTTAACTCATGCACCATAAGTCCATATTGTTCAACAAGGTTGATCAGTTCTGCGCAAGAGTGACCGGCTTTTCTAAGCCCGTATGGCCATAACTCCGTCAGCATTTTTGCAGTTCGATTTTTGACAAAGGTCTGTTTCATGCCCTTTAGCGCGGACACTTCAAACCCTTGAATATCCATCTTAATAAAATCAACTTTAAATGTGTCGTTTACAAAATCATCAATGCTCACGGCATCAATTGTTAGCTCTTTCTCATACTCATCAACTTTATAAGTACGGTGATCGACGTTTAATAATTTAGAAGTATACAGTTTTAATGTTTTTGTTTGATCGGCAACCGCTTTGTTAACCGGGACAATATTTGTTAAGCCATTAGTGTTTTTCAGAAAGTAATTAAAATTCACCTTATCGGGTTCAAAGCTATATACCTTACCCGATGGTCCAACCAGGTCTGACAGAATTTTACTGTAAAAGCCAATATTAGCGCCGATATCAAGAACAACGTCTCCTTTTTTAACTGTACGTTTCAGGAACTCTATTTCTTCAGCGTCCTGCCTGTATTTAAAAATCGGGTATATAATATTATATACCGGAAAAAAATGTCTGAACAACAGGTTGCCGATTGAAATTGAAAGTTGTTGCGCTATTTTGTTACTGGTAACCAATATTTCGAGTGATTTTGGAATGCCAAAGATATAACAACAATGGAAGCAAAGTTGTAAGAGGGAAAATGTGTTTTTGTTCTGGATTTTAGACTTTTCGTAATTCTGTCTAACAACATTTCCATCCCTCTATTTTCCCCCTAAATTTCTTGCCCATCTACCCGCTTTTAGGTATTTTTGCATTGTGTTTAGAATTGTTCTAAATAAGAATAAGGATTTATATAATTGATAATCAATATGATAACTGTTTCAGAACAAGCAAAAGAAAGAGCCATTCGCCTTATGAAAGAGGAGAATAAGCCTGCTGACGCATTTATAAGGGTAGGGGTTGAAGGCGGCGGTTGTTCCGGCTTATCATATAAGCTGGAGTTTGACAATGTGATCAAAGAAGGCGACCAGGTATTTGAGGATAAAGGAATAAAGGTAGTGGTAGATAAAAAAAGTTTTCTTTACCTCGTGGGGACTGAATTGGATTACACGGGTGGACTTAACGGAAAGGGATTTGTATTTATTAATCCGAACGCAAGCCGGACTTGCGGATGTGGGGAAAGTTTTTCGGTATAGGCCCCACCTAACCTCCCCGAAGGGAGGAACAAAACAAGCCAATGGACAGCAAAAAAAATAGCACCACCGATAATATCTCCTCCCCTTCGGGGAGACCGGGAGGGGCTAATGATATATTAGAAGAAATCACCGGCAGCGAATACAAGTACGGCTGGTCGAGTGATATTGAAATGGATTCAGCTCCAAAAGGGCTCAGTGAAGACATTGTCCGTTTTATTTCGAAGAAAAAAAATGAGCCGGAATGGATGCTGGAATCGCGCTTAAAAGCTTACCGGCACTGGCTTACACTTGAAGACCCTCATCACTGGGCACATATACATTACCCGAAAATTAATTTCCAGGATATTATTTATTACGCCGCACCCAAACAGAAAAAAGAATTAAAAAGTCTGGATGAAGTTGACCCTGAGCTTTTAAAAACATTTGAGAAACTGGGCATTTCGCTGGAAGAGCAAAAACGCCTAAGCGGTGTTGAAAGTAAAATTGCGGTTGACGCGGTAATCGACAGTATTTCTGTTAAAACAACTTTTAAAGAAGTGCTTGCTGAAAAGGGAATTATTTTTTGTTCATTCAGTGAAGCAGTACATGAGCATCCTGAATTGATCAAGCGTTATATGGGATCAGTAGTTCCGTATAATGATAATTTTTACGCTGCCCTTAACGCGGCAGTATTCAGCGATGGCTCGTTTTGTTATATTCCAAAAGGTGTTCGTTGCCCGATGGAGCTTTCTACCTATTTCCGTATCAACACAGCGGGCACAGGCCAGTTTGAACGTACACTTATTGTAGCGGAAGAGGGTGCTTATGTCAGTTACCTTGAAGGTTGCACTGCGCCGATGCGTGATGAAAATCAATTGCACGCGGCGGTTGTAGAAATTGTCGCGCATAAAGATGCGGAAGTAAAATACAGCACGGTGCAAAACTGGTATCCCGGCGACAAAGAAGGCAAAGGCGGGATTTACAATTTTGTTACCAAACGTGGCATTTGTTTGGGCGATCATTCAAAAATATCATGGACACAGGTGGAGACAGGCTCCGCTATAACATGGAAATACCCATCGGTAATATTAAAGGGTAATAATTCAACCGGAGAATTTTATTCTGTTGCAGTCACCAATAATATGCAGCAGGCGGATACCGGTACAAAAATGACCCACATCGGAAAGAACACAAAAAGCACCATCATTTCAAAAGGAATATCGGCCGGTAAAAGCAATAACAGTTATCGCGGATTGGTGCGCATCATGAAGGGCGCCAGCAATGCGCGTAATTTTTCACAATGCGATTCTTTGTTGATGGGTGATAAATGCGGGGCGCACACATTTCCATACATCGAGATAAAAGATAAAACAGCAATTGTTGAACACGAAGCCACCACATCAAAGATCGGTGAGGATCAGCTTTTTTATTGCAACCAACGCGGCATTGAAACGGAGAAAGCAATCGGATTGATCGTTAACGGATATTGCAAGGAAGTATTAAATCAATTACCAATGGAGTTTGCAGTAGAGGCGCAGAAGTTATTGGCGGTAAGTTTAGAGGGGAGTGTTGGGTAAGCCCCTCTCCGGCTCTTCCGCCTGAGGCGGAGAGAGAAAAATTAAAAATAAAGTAAATTGAAATAATTAATTTAAAACAAACCAAAGATCTCCGATCAGGAGGTTGATGATGCTCAATTAGCCTCCCTTTGGGGAGGTTGGAGGGGCTTAAAGTCTCCCTTTGGGGAGGTTGGAGGGGCTTATATGTTATCAATTAAAAATTTAAAAGCCGGTATCGAAGGCAAAGAGATCCTAAAGGGTATTAACCTTGAAGTGAAGGCCGGGGAAGTACATGCTATTATGGGACCTAACGGTTCAGGCAAAAGCACTTTAAGTAATGTTTTAGCCGGCCGCGAGAATTATGTTGTAACAGAAGGCGAAATAAAATTTAAAGGAAAGGATCTGCTGGAGCTTTCTCCGGAAGACCGCGCCCGTGAAGGATTGTTTCTGGCATTCCAATATCCTGTGGAAATTCCGGGCGTAAGCAATGTTAATTTTTTAAAAACTGCTATTGCTGAGATTCGCCAATACAAGGGACTTCCGCCGCTCGAAGCAAAAGACTTTTTAAAATTGCTGAAAGAAAAACAAGCTTTGGTTGAATTACAAGGCACGCTCGCTAATCGTTCTGTAAATGAAGGCTTTTCTGGAGGTGAGAAAAAGCGAAATGAAATTTTTCAGATGGCGATGCTGGAACCAACACTTGCGGTACTGGACGAAACTGATTCCGGTCTTGATATTGACGCGCTTCGTGTTGTCGCCAATGGTGTAAACAAACTACGATCTAAAGACCGGGCATTTATTGTTATCACTCACTACCAGCGTTTGCTGGAATATATTGTTCCTGATTTTGTACATGTATTGTATAACGGACGCATTGTAAAATCAGGCACAAAGGAGTTAGCATTAGAACTTGAAGAAAAGGGATATGATTGGATAAAGGAACTCAGCCCCAGCCTTCGCTGAAGCTTCGACCGGCAAGCCGCCTTGTTGACACGAAGTACTGAACAAGACAATTAAATGAACACAACAGCAGAAAAAATAAAAGCGGAAGATAAACTGGTAGTAGCTTTTGAAAAACAACGCGCTCAGCTATCGGGTAATGCTACTTTACAAACTATCCGGCAAAAAGCTATAACTGCCTTTCTTGATAAAGGTATACCTACCCGTAAAAACGAAGAGTATAAATATTCCAGTCCTGAGAAGTTATTTAAAGCAGATTATTCCATTTTAACTGCGGCGCTGAATACCCCATTAAAGCCGGATTCCATCAAACAATTTGAGATCGCGGGCATCAGCGAAAATCGCATTGTATTGCTGAACGGATTTTACTCAAAACAGTTGTCGTCTGTAGAAAAGTTACCCAAAGGAGTAATTGTTACTGATCTTGCAAACGCATTTCAAAATCATACGGATATAATAGAAAAACATTTCGCGAAATATGCTGATGTGAATGCGGATCCTTTTATCGCTTTAAATACATCCTTTGTAACTGATGGATTATTTATTCACGTTCCGGATAAAGTTGTAGTTGAACAACCATTACATATTATTAATATTATTTCCGTTAAC
>JAEUTS010000354.1 GCA_016787005.1 Bacteroidia bacterium | reverse complement strand
GAGATGTATGTAATCCCAATAAGTGAGATAGTCAGCATGCAAAAGTCCATCCAGATAGGATACAAGACTTTGTCCCATCGCCTCGTATTTCTCATCTAATTTTTGAATACGTTCAATAATTTCCGGTTTCAGCTCCATAAGGCATTGTTTTATCAAAAGTGAAGATAGGAAAAAGCGGGATTGAAATAAAGACCTGTAATTGCGATATTTGTTAGAAAAGTGTTTTTGTCGGAATCGTATACTTTGATTCATGCAGCAATAATTCTTTTTTTCGCTGAAGCCCTCCCGCATAACCCACCAGTTTTCCATTGGAACCAATAACACGATGGCAGGGAACAACAATAGCCAGTTGATTTTTCCCATTCGCTGTTCCGCAGGCGCGTATAGCTTTTGTATTGCCGACTCTTTTCGATAGTTCAAGATAACTTATTGTTTCTCCAAAGGGTATATTTTGCAGTTCCAGCCAAACACGCTGCTGAAAGGGAGTTCCCTGCTGACGCGTAGGAAAGTCAAACGATCTGCGTTTGCCGGAAAAATATTCATCCAACTGTTGAGTGCAGTTTGCTATAGCGGGAATTTCTTTTGCAAAGACATCATCGGATGTAATGTTGCCTTGTTCCCCTTCGGAGAAGAGAATAGCAGAAATAAAAGCCGCTTCACTTTGTATTTTCAATAATCCTACCGGGGATTTATAATAGATTATTGTTTTTTTAATCAGCGTGTTATACAAATCCTATTCAATTTACTTTAGAGATCGGGTTGGCAAGATTGGAGTATTCCATCAGATCCATTTTAACAGAACCAACAAGTATTTTAGCCTGTGCACGAACAGGAATATGGTTTTTATCATCAGTGATCCACACGTTTAGATCTTCCTCGTGTTTAAATATCCTGCCTTTTTGTAAGATGGGACGGAATTTCAGGCATTTTATTTTTCCAACATCTGAGTCAATGGTTTCACGTCCAATGTATCTTATTTTAACTGTAAATACTTCTTTGTCAACAAAGCTATTTATTGTAAATACATCACCTTCTTTGGCTTTAGAATAATCAAGACAGCGTGCATAAAAAAATGCGGATGTCATGTCCTGGCAATATTCAGGAATATCATATACCGCATTATTACCTACATCGACTTTCTTTTTGTAGTGGTTAAAAATATAATCCTGGTTAATTTTATATCCGCCTTCGTTCACGCGTCGTATGAATATCCATGGCGCAAGCGCTTCTTCATCAATATATGATTCATAGCGATCGCGTATTTTAAAAAAGAAATCTACTGAGCCTTTCGTTTCGCCGATACCGACGACATGATATGTTTTACGCCCTCCGATTTCGCGGGCTTCGTCTTTCACTTCTATAGTTACAATTCCCGCATCGAGCCAGCCATAGTGCATCCGGTATTTGAGTGTTTCGCCTCTTTTAAATGCATCATGCTTATAGGTGCGCAAAGTTTCATCTTTGCCCGGAGTTTCTACTTGTGAAAAAGCGGTAGGGTCCGGCCTGAAGGCGAAGCCGGCAAAAAGTATAAATGCTAAAAATGCGCTTAAAAGAATGCGGTTCATGTTAATTTTATTCCCAAAACTCATGCCAATCATATCACTTTTATCCTTATAATTTACCTTATATAACGTTTTGGCGTTTTTATTGCCAATGCACGATGCATCATACCTATTTGTTTTGGTGAAAAATACGATGACGACTGAAAGCCACCCATTATATTATTTGTTCGCCTGTCATTTGGAGAGGAAAATGTATCAAAGCCCCAGGAGTGGGCGGAATCTGTTACAAAATGAGGGCAATTGCCCGGCCATTGGCCAAAGACATCATCTAAATATTCAGAATCTTCCGCTGATGTCGCGCAATTGGGTGAGGCGCCTCCTCCCATATATGTATGAACCAGATCGAAAGCATGGCCAAACTCATGAGCCATGTTTGTTGTGGCCGCAAAATCGCCAATAGTTTTTCCGTTATTATAGAAATTGAGGGAAACAATATACATGTCAGCATTTAAATTTTTAGTAGGCAGAGAAGAAAGCCCAGAAGCTGTACCAAATTTACCGTTGGTAAAGCATACGTTAAGTTGATCCATTCGTTTGGGATCAGTTTTTTTTATTTCCTGCAATAATTCGTAAGAATTTATGGAGTTTATAAGACCTGAATTTTTATAATAGAAGACTCCATTCAATTCAAATTGTATGTGAGTTTTGTGCAGCTCAATTACGCCGGCTATAGGGTCGGAGGGAGCAGGATTGTTTCCGTATATTCCATTAAGCCAATGGAACATATTGTTGAGTCTTTCAATATCTGCAGAGACATTGCGAAAATTCCCGTAACCGCTATCATCCTGGAAAATATTAAAATTGATCCTGATTGTTTTTACCGGATCAGTTTCTTTAGGAATATAAAACGCAATGGAATTGCGCGCTATAGAATCTGTTATTTGTTGGGATTTGTCCACAATCGTATACATTGCCGGATCTTCATTTTTTGGCCCATGATTTTTAACAATTACTTTCGGAGTTTTACAGCTTTGTCCGCCAATAACGAGAAGTGTTGAAAAGAGAACGAATTTAAATGCGTTCATGTTACATAACAATATTCACAATTTTTTTAGGCACGATAATCACTTTTTTAGGCGTTTTGCCTTCTAAATACTTTATCGCTTCTTCACTGCTAAGTACTTCTTTTTCAATTTCTTGTATACCCATTGAAAGCGGCAGTTCCAATTTAAAACGTGTTTTGCCATTAAATGAAACAGGGTAGGCGAATGAATCATCCATCATATATTCCTCTTTATAATCGGGGAATTTGGCATAGGTAATACTCTCCTTATGGCCGAGCAAACTCCATAATTCTTCAGCAATGTGCGGCGCGTAAGGTGCAATTAAAATTGTCAGAGGCTCCAATATTGAACGTTTGTTGCATTTCTGTTCGGTGAGTTCATTTACACAGATCATGAAATTACTTACGGATGTATTAAAAGAAAAGCGTTCAATATCATCGTGAATTTTTTTGATGGTTTTGTGCAAGGTTTTTAGTTCAGGTTTAGTGGGGGCATCGTCGGAAATGGCCTCACCTCCGGTTCCTCTCCTTTGGAGAGGAGTGTTGTTCCATTCGGGACTGTGGAACAGCCTCCATAATTTTTTTATGAAACCGGAAACGCCGGTAATGCCATTGGTGTTCCAGGGCTTGCTTTGTTCTAATGGGCCAAGGAACATTTCGTACAGGCGTAAACAGTCGGCGCCGTATTGTTCGCAAATACTATCGGGACTTACAACATTGTATTTTGATTTGGACATTTTTTCGACTTCTCGTAGAGATATGTATTTTCCATTGTCTTCAGGAATTATCACAAAGTTCTCACCCCCTTTTGAAAACCATTTTTTTGCAGCTTCAATTTCTATCTCATCGTTTTCATTAATTAAATTAATATCAATAGATAATGGTGAAAAGCTCATTGCGCCTAATCTAGTATTGGAAAGATCAATTGAGGTATTATATCTAGATAGAATTGGTTTTAAGATTGATCCAAATTCATTAACTCCTTTTTCAACCAATTTTTTAAATTGGGTTTTGAAAATTATAATTTGAGGTATATTAATTTCTAATTCACTCCCTGTTTCGGTATTAATAATTTGGAGTTTGGTAATTGACTGCGCCTTTGCTGATACCCCCTGTATCATCCCCTGATTAATCAACTTCTTCGCCGGCTCATCAATATTAATATAACCCATATCTCTCAAAAACATGGTCCAGAAACGAACGTATAATAAATGCCCCGTGGCGTGTTCGCTGCCGCCCAAGTACAGGTCAATATTTTGCCAGTAATCCGCGGCTTGTTTGCTTACAAATTCTTTTTCGTTTCGCGCATCCATGTAGCGCAGGTAATACCAGCTGCTGCCGGCCCAGCCTGGCATAGTGGTGTGTTCGTAATCATATTTTCCCTTGTATTTCCAGTTTTTGGCACGGGCAAGCGGAGGTTCGCCGCTTTCGGTTGGTAAAAATTTATCTACTTCGGGCAATACCAATGGCAATTCATTTTCAGGCAAGGTGTGTGCAATTCCGTCTTTATAAAAAACAGGTATAGGTTCTCCCCAATAACGCTGGCGGCCAAATACAGCATCACGCAGGCGGTAATTTATTTTTCCTTTTCCAATTCCGATTTTTTCAATTTCCTGTATGGCACGTTTAACAGCATCTTTCACATCAAGTCCGTTCAAAAAATCGGAGTTGATGAGTTTACCTTCTTTTCCATCGTAGGCTTCATCCCGGCCTTCTCCAAAGGAGAAGGAGTCCGGCGCTTCAACCACTTGAATGATCGGCAGGTTAAAATGTTTCGCGAAAGCGTAATCACGGGAATCGTGCGCGGGAACCGCCATTACGGCACCTGTACCATAGCCGGCC
>JAEUTS010000348.1 GCA_016787005.1 Bacteroidia bacterium | reverse complement strand
TCCAGTTTCACTAATTCAGCGAGCGGATCTGCTAAGCGCCTCCCAATAGAAACCGCGCCGCGGACAGTCAAGTCGTACTCTGGAAATTCTTCCCGCGCCACATCCGATGCCGAATAGACAGATGCCCCTGCTTCGCTTACCATAATAACAGGAATTGTTTGAGGGATTTCATCAATGCTCCTGATAAATTGTTCTGTTTCTCTTGAGGCTGTTCCGTTCCCGATTGCAATTGCTTCCAATCCATGTTTGGCACAGAAAGCCATGACCACATGCTTCGCTACCGTTGTCTGGCGTTGCGGTTCATGTGGATAAATAACGGTTTCTTCTAATAGTTTTCCCTGTGCATCAAGTGCAACCACTTTACATCCCGATTTAAATCCCGGATCGATCGCTAACATAGCTTTTTGTCCAAGCGGAGATGCAAGTAAAAGTTCGCGCAGGTTATCAGCGAAAACCTGTATAGCTTTTTCATCAGCCAGTTTTTTGGTCATTATGCGCATCTCAACCTCTATTCCTGGTTGTAATAAACGTTTGTAACTATCTTCAATAGCAAGGCTTAACTGGGCAGCACATTCGTTACGGCTTTTTATAAATTGCTTTTTTAACTGATCAATTGCGCTTTCTTCATCAACAGCGATGTCAAGATAAAGTATACGCTCATCTTCACCACGGCGCATGGCAAGCATACGGTGACTTGGGCAGCTCATTAACTGTTCCTCCCATTCGAAGTAGTCTTTAAATTTCTGACCTTCTTCTTCTTTTCCATTTATAACCCTGCTTTTTATGATAGCCGTTTTTCTCATCAATGAGCGAAGTCCTTCACGTGCAATTGCATCTTCACTTATTATCTCAGCGATGATATCTCTTGCGCCTTCCAATGCATCTTCAGAGGTAAGTACTTCTTTTTCTTCGCTTAGAAATTTTGAAGCTTGTTCTGATAAATCGGAAACTGTTTGTTCAAGGATTATATGGGCCAATGGCTCCAATCCTTTTTCCTTCGCCATTGTTGCCTTCGTTCTCTTTTTAGGCTTGTAGGGTAAGTAAAGATCCTCCAGCGTTGCCATTGTTTCGGCCCCCAAAATCATTTTCTTCAACAACTCAGTCAATTTGCCCTGGTTTTCAATCGATTTAAGAATTGCCTCTCTGCGTTTTTCCAATTCACGCAAACGTTCGTATTCGTTTTTTATGGCAAGCACTTGTACTTCATCAAGGCTGCCTGTCATTTCTTTCCGATATCGGGAAATGAAAGGAACAGTTCCTCCTTCTTCAAGCAACTCAACAGTTGAACTGACTTGTTTTGCTGTAATGCCGAGTGCGGCAGCAATTTTCAGGCAAAGTGATATATCGGTCATAAATTTTTGGTTGTACGCACAAATATAATTTTTGAAAGACTATGGTTATGGTATTTTTATTAACAGTTTGGAAACTCTTGCTAATTCAAACTTGAATGCACCAATTGATTGAGAATAGTTGAAGTTTTGACTTAACAAATAAAAACTATAGTGTGGATACAAAAAAGGCAGCACCTGGAGGGGCTGCCTGTTCTTTTTTACATTTCAGCGATTATTTTGAAATAATAATTTTTCCGGTATAAACATTAGCACTTGTTGTGACTTTTGCAAAGTATATTCCCCTTGCCAAATTTTCTGTGTTTATTGAGGATGATGCAACACCACTATCCCGAAAGTTTTCTAAAAGTACCTCTTTTCCAAGCTGATCAAATATCGAAACAACTTTAATTGATTCTCCGGAAAGGTCAGTTAATGTTATATTGATTGAATTGTCTGCAGGAACAGGAAATATTTGAACTCTGGAATTGTTTTGTGTATCATTAATGCCCGCGGCAGCACATGGGGCAGGAGTATACGGAATCATTGCACCTCCATCCGGAGTGGGGCCGGTACAGGAAGGAGCGGCAAAACTTGAAGACGTTATTGAGTTTCCCCCTTCTAATATTTCAGAATGAATTGTACGGGTATTTTCCCCGTTCGATATTGAATAGTTCATTATAAAACCGGGTTTAATAATATGTCCCACCTGCATAGCGTGTCCAAGTTCATGCACAGCCACTGTTTCGAAATCATATTGGTTGTTGGCTGCCAATGCCGGACCATATTGCCAGGTATATTGGCCAAGAATGGTTGCACTATTAACCACCATGTCAAAACCCAGCAGATACCAGCGCCTGGTTCCGCCGGTGCCGCAAAAAAGCCTGTAGGTGGTGGCAGTTGATGCTAAAATATTATTAGCCATCTCTCCACCGTTTGCAAATCGTATTACATTTATCCCATCATCGGCATTTGAAGAAGTACTCGTATTGGGCCCTAACTTCCAGTTTACTTTTGTTCCGCATGACCAGGTATCCATAGCACGCTGAAAGGCCGCAGCAGCGGCCGTGTTTCCCGCAAATACAGTATTCATTTGCCATGTATAACCACCAGCACCATTAATATTCGCAAGCGTTGATGAAACGGATCCGTCAATACTCTGTGCATCATAGCGCCCCCATTTTATATAAAGGCTGTTGGGGCTATATGCCCGGGTTCCGGCGACGTTCACACTTATTTTTCCGCTTCCTGTATAATAGCCTGCACCTGTACTTGAGTTACGATGAGGAACAAGGATCTTTATCTGGGTATCACTCCACAATGTGTAATAAAGGTCATCGGCTGTTGTGGCGCCATCATTAATATCAACATCTGAGGAGCCTCCGTTATTTGCATTTTTAAATCCGACCGCATTTGTTCCCCTTGTGGCACCAAACCCCGATCCGTTTATGGTCAATTCTGATTGTGAACCCGCAGATATTATTGCAGGCGAAAAAGATGTAATGACAGGCGCGGCCTGGTTCTTAAGCGTACTTGCTGTTTTATGAGAAGGAAGATCAAATTTGTGTAAGTCACGAAGCGCGGCTCCGGTTTTTTCAACAATATGGTCATATATATTGGTCTTAATATCAGCATATTTAGTGAATATATCCGAAGCGCTTAATTCATTAAGATCATACTTGATAAATGCAAGCGAAAGGGCGTTAGGGGAAAGGTTGGAAGTTCTTTTGTCAGCAATTCCGGTATTTTTCTTATCATTATTGCAGAGAAAAACTCCAATATCCCCAATCGCAAGGTCAAGGTTTGGTTCAACATTTATCCAGGTATCTCCGATCTCTCCGCCCTGCGTTATGATTTGAATAGTTTCGGTTATAACATCTCCCTTAAATATTTTATATACCTCTATGATATTTGAAGTATAAATAAAATCCTTTTTATCGTTCCAGTAGGAATTGCTGCTGATCACTTTTCCTTCAATGATCACGTCCGACCGGTCTATTCTGTCATTGAGGGGTACATTAAGTACCGTACATTGGGCGTTGCCGTATAAAGAAATTGTAAAACATATAATAAACCCAAAGACCGTATAAACTGTTTTCATAGTAGTTTGAAATTTAGTATTGTGGATAATTTCAAATATAGGATACGGGGAATTTGAACAAAAACCACTTTATGCCCAAAATTGTAATTCATTGATGTAGAATTCGATCATTCTGAGGCGATCATAGTACTATTATTATTATTTAATAGATATGAAACTTCGCAATGGTGGATGGTTTTCAAAAATGCAAAACACATAATCTGTAAAATCAGACGGATCTTTTAGAGTGATTGCATAAAATTCGGTTTCAAAATTCCCGAAATTTTGAGCTTAAATTATTGTGAATGAATATGATTATTGTCATGTAGCCTTTGAATACTCACTAAAAGATGAAGAAAATTGATCATATCGGATCCGATTTTATGGAACTGGTCTTAATTTGGCATTATAGTTGTTAATTTTAAAATACATACTTTATAAAAATCATTATGAAAGTGAAAATCATATTGTTTATTGGATTGTTGATCTCAGCATCAGTTGCATATTCACAATCTTCCGAAGAATTGGTTCATGCAGGCCTTGCTCTTGATAGTTCAGGTAACTATGATAAGGCGATAAAAAAATATGATAAAGCGATTCAAATTAAACCTCTCTCAGCAGAAG
>JAEUTS010000316.1 GCA_016787005.1 Bacteroidia bacterium | reverse complement strand
ATTCCCTAAATGAGGTATATTGGTACTTTGTATTCCGGTTAAAATACGTGCCATATTTAGTATATTTAAAACTCCCATAAAGATACACTTTACCCAAACAAATAGTTAATCATTTTGACATGCTCTGCCACTTTATATACGGAAAGCAGTTGAGTTTCCGAAGGAAAACGAAACGTACTTACCGCCTGCCTGCCGAAAGAACGAATTCTTTCGTTCGGCAGGCAGGTTAATGCCCGAGGGAGCGGTTTTCGTTTTCGAAAACCTAGGTTGGTTTGGTATATTTCCTATTTTTGAAGCCGCTTGAACATTTTTAAAGCCATAGCCCGTTCCCTCTGGAAATTACTGTTCGTCCTGAACTTTGTAACAGGCCTTCTTGTGCTCTACCCCTTGTTCTATATTCTTTTATCGCGCGAAGCCTGGTTCCCGATGGCACTAACACTTAAGCGATTTTGGGCCCGTTGGATACTTATCGTTCCCGGAATATTCGTTTCAATTATTGAGGATAAGGCAAAAATAAAAACCATCCCCAAACCATGCATTTATTGCGCCAACCACTCCTCCTATCTTGATATAGTGATCAGTTACATTATTCTCCCTGATTATTTTGTTTTCATGGGCAAAGCGGAATTACTAAAAGCTCCTTTGTTCAGCATATTTTTCACCAGGGGGATGAACATTGCTGTTGAACGCAAAAGCAGGATCGGTTCGCACCAGGCCTTTTTACAGGCTGCCAAAGAAATAGACAAAGGACACAGCATGTTTATGTTCCCGGAAGGAACGCTGTCATCAAACGGGCAGTTAAAAGGCTTTAAAAACGGGGCATTCAAACTCGCTTTGGATAAACAATTGCCTATTGTACCGATCACATTTACAAACAACTGGAAACTATTGCAAAATGGCGGTTTTTTTAAAGCGCTCGGCGGGCCGGGTATTGCAAAGGTTATAATACACGAACCAATAAGCACAAAAGGTTATACTGATACCGATTTAGTATATTTGCTCAACAAAACGCATGACGCGATTGCATCGGGCCTCACCCCGCCCCTCTCCAAAGGAGAGGGAGGAAATAAAGATTAAAAACAGAATTGAAGAAATGAAAATCGATCACGCAACAGTTGATAAGCTGGCCGACCTTGCCAAACTTGAATTTGACAAAGAGGGGAAAGAGGCTATTGTAAAGGATCTAAACCGTATTTTAACATTTATTGACAAGTTAAATGAGTTAGATACGACCAATGTTGAGCCCCTCATTTATATGAGCGATGAAGTGAATATATTACGTGAGGACGAAGTGAAACACGACATTACCCAGGATGAGGCTCTCAAAAATTCCCCAAAACACGATTCGGATTATTTTAAGATGCCGAAGGTGATTGATAAATAGATTTGTTCTTGCAATTGACTGAAAGAATACCTTCAAAAACTAATTCACCTTTTCAAATTTAATATCGTCTACCAGCAAGGTCATATCATTGTCTCTTGAATTCGCGGTAATACCGATCTCAATACTGCTATACATACCCTTTGTACCTTGCAGTGAATACAATATATCCTTTGGTAGAGTTCTGTTCCCTGTGCTGTTTATAATTAACTGACCATCCTGCCAAAGCTTAACGGTTCCTTTATGCTTTTGTGAAAGTTTTACTTCCCATTCCAAATGTACCCACTGGTCACGTGGAAAATCAACTTCATGACCTAATGTTTGTAAGAGATCCCTTTCATTGAATTTGTGTTCTATTCTGAGTTTATTGTCAACAAGAGCAATACGCATACCCGGTCCGGCTCCAATTGAAGTTTGCTCCTCAAAATCCATTAAAAATAACCAATGGGCCGATTGCGCTCCTTTCATAAAATACCATGCACTTGCACGCATTGTTTCCCCTTCCCAAAATGCCATGTTATGCTTAGCTATGCTACATTTTGAAAGAGCATCACTTGTTGATTTTACAGCAACGAATTTCAAACATTTTTTTCCCGATTTAGGGCTTACCGTGTCAATGGAAATTGAATTTCCGGATCGTGTTATTTGGGTAAAGGACCAAAGTACATCATCGGGCAAGAGCATATCAGAAGTTGTTGAATATACTTCAAAGTCATCACTATAATAATTTGGGCCGTCAAAAAATTTCTTTTTATTACAACTACTTAACAAAGCGAACATGATAATTATTGTGATTATTTTCCTCATTTGGATCCGGTCTTTAATGTATATCCGATACTTATTCCACCCCATTGCTGCATTTGAAGATCAACCAGGTATGATATTAAAGGCGTATAGCTTATCCTGTAAAACCATTTTTTTGCTTCAGGTTGATACCTGTAGCCGACAACAACAGTTGTAAGCGCAAAGGCACTTCCTTTTGTTGTGATCGTGATACCCTGACCCAAACCCATTTCAAGTTTATGTGCCGACTTCCCCATAATTACATTCACGATAAGCGGGAACACAATTCCTATACCATTATTTCTATCGACTGGTGCTATACTTAATCCAGCTCTCCAGGTATATTCAATAGAATTCTTTTGAAAGAATATCTTCTCATAATTGAGGGAACCCAACCCTCCGCTTCCGGCAAGTTCAAAATATACAGATCTTCGTTTAGGAATAGATTCTGTTTGCCCGATTGCGATTACGGAAAAAAATATTATTGGCATTAGGAATATGAACCTTTTCATTACTTACCAAAAGTAAATTTATATCGATTTTTATTATTTGTGAATAGAACCATAATTCCTTATATGCTAATACAAAATGCAATCTCTACATGTCATTTCTTTAATAAACGGTAATCTCTACATTACATTAAATATTTAGCACGTTGAAAATTAACTATTTACGAACAAATTTGATCAGGCATTTGAATTTTAAGTCCCCCATTTGGCAGATTTAGGAGGCTAGTGTGCCTCCAGCCAATTATTACCGGTTCCCATTCCCACTTCAATAGGCACAGCCATTGGTAAAGCCGTTTTCATGTGGTGTTCGATAATTGGTTTTATAGTTTCCAATTCTTCTTTGTGAACATCAAACACCAATTCATCATGAACCTGCAGCAGCATTTTTGAGCGAAATTTTTTTGAGGTAATATCATTGTGAATATTTATCATGGCCACTTTTATCATATCCGCGGCCGACCCTTGTATAGGTGCATTTATAGCGTTTCGTTCAGCAAAACCACGTACAGTTGCATTGTTCGAATTAATATCCCGGAGGTAACGCCTGCGGCCGAGGATAGTTTCAACATAGCCTTTACTACGCGCATTTTCAATGCTCATATCCATGTACTCCTTTACCTGCGGGTACTTCTGGAAATAATTTTCAATGATTGTGGCCGCCTCTTTTCGCGGAATATTTAATCGTTCCGACAAACCAAAAGCAGAGATGCCGTAAATAATTCCAAAATTCACCATCTTGGCATTGCGACGCATATCACCTGTCACTTTATCTAATTCAACACCATACACTTTGGCAGCCGTTGCGGCATGGATATCCTGTCCGCTGTTAAATGCTTCTATCATGGCCGGATCTTTACTGAGCTCAGCCATAATGCGAAGTTCTATTTGTGAGTAGTCGGCCGAAAGCAATGTAAATTCTTTTGACCGGGGTACAAACGCCTTACGTATCTCCCTCCCGCGATCAGTACGGATAGGAATGTTTTGCAGATTGGGATTATCTGAACTCAAGCGCCCGGTTACAGCTACTACCTGATTATAGGTAGTGTGAATACGCCCTGTACGCGGGTTGACTAACAATGGTAAAGTATCCACGTATGTGTTCTTCAGTTTTACTAATTCACGGTAGTCGAGAATTTTCCCTACGATCTCATGTTTGTTTGCCAGCTTTGTTAACACATCTTCACCTGTGGCGTATTGACCTGTTTTTGTTTTCTTGGGCTTCTCAACAATTTTAAGCACTTCAAATAATATTTCTCCAACCTGTTTCGGCGATGAAATATTAAAAGGGGTGCCGGCAAGTTTCCTTATTTCACTTTCAACAGTTATAATATCGGTTTCAAGACCGGCAGAAATTTGCTTAAGCGCATCAGTATCCAAACGAATCCCTTCCGCTTCCATAGCCGACAAAACAGGAATAAGAGGGATCTCCACTTCTTCAAATAATTTAGTGGCGTGAACATCAGCAAGCATTGGTGCAAACTTCTCCTTCAGCTGCAATGTTACATCAGCATCCTCAGCGGCATAATCAACAAGCGTTTGCACAGGTACATCACGCATGCTCTTTTGCTCTTTACCCTTTTTCCCAATCAGTGTTTCAATGGATACCGGGGAATAATTCAGGTAAGCCTCCGCAAGTACGTTCATGCCATGGCGCATATCGGGCTGAATAAGAAAATGCGCCAGCATGGTATCAAATAATTTACCCTTCACTTCCAAACCATACCACTTTAATATCGACATATCATATTTTATATTCTGCCCGATCTTGGCAATGGACTCATTCGCGAACAAGGGCTTAAACTCATCGACTACTTGCTGTGCATCATGATACGTTTGGGGTATTGCAACATAATAGGCCTCATGCGTTTTCCAGGCAAATGACAAACCAACCAGTTCCGCATTGTGAGCGTCAACTCCTGTTGTCTCCGAATCAAAACAAAATGCCTTTTGAGCGGACAAATCTCCGATCAACTGTTTTCGTTTTTCCGCAGTATCAACAAGGTGGTAGGTGTGCGGCGTATCCAGTATCGTGTGATGCACTTTTGCTTCTCCTTCTTCTGTTTCCACAGCTACATCTTCCTCCACAGCCGCCGAAGTAAGAGTAACAGAATCTCCTTGAGCGAAAATATCTATCTGGCCATTATCGTTTTTAGCAACTTTCCTTTCACGACCACCGGATACTTCCTGCTTCCCGGCGACCTGCGGCTCGGGAATATCTTCTCCCAGCACCTGTTGGGCCAATCGCCTGAATTCAAGTTCTGTAAACAATTCCCGTAAAGCATCCTTATTGGGCTCTTTAAGTGCAAGACTATTCTCATCAAACTCAACAGGTACATCACAAATAATTGTCGCAAGCCATTTTGATTGTTTAGCCTTCTCAACGTTATTCTCGACTTTTTCTTTGAGCTTACCCTTCAACTTATCTGTATTCTTCAGTAAATTCTCAATCGTATCAAAATCTTTAATGAGCTGAATGGCAGTCTTCTCTCCCACCCCCGGAATACCGGGAATATTATCCGCTGTATCTCCCATCAAACCTAAAATATCTATAAGTTGATCAATGCGCTTGATATCCCACTTTTTTAATATTTCAGGAACACCCAAAATTTCCGCACCATTTCCAAGTCTTGCCGGTTTATAAATAAATATTTTATCCGAAACCAGCTGCCCGAAATCTTTATCAGGTGTCATCATATATGTTATGAAGCCATGCTGCTCAGCCTTCTTAGCGAGGGTACCGATAATATCATCCGCTTCGAAACCATCTTTTGTAATAACAGGAATATTAAAGCACTCTACAAGACGATAGATATACGGAATGGCTTTGGAAAGATCTTCCGGCATTTCTTCGCGATGCGCTTTGTATGCCTCAAACTCTACATGACGGGCGGTAGGGCCAGCTGTGTCAAACACCACGGCTATATGGGTTGGCTTTTCTTTTTTTAATATTTCGAGCAGCGTATTTGTGAAACCAAAGATGGCGGACGTATTTAACCCTTTTGAATTAACCCGGTGGTTATTGCTGAACGCGAAATAAGCACGATAAACAAGTGCCATTGCATCGAGCAAAAAGAGCTTCTTTACATTTTCGGACATAGTATTTGATTGATGTGCTAATGTATAGTTTTTTCGATAATGACCATAAAGAAAAAGCCCCGACCTGGTAAAGCCGGAGCCCGATCCGTTATACCGGTTCTTAGTCAATTTAAGGATACTTCATCCGCCAAATTGGCTTAGAACCGTATATGCCGAACATCAAAATCCTAAAATCAAGTTCCTTCGGTATAAAACAATTGCCTACCCTTTTTTTTCTTCTTTATTCTTATTGTATTGTTCGAATATATCCACAATATTTTCGTAATCATATTTTTTTTCCTGGATGTCCTTGATCAGATCCTGATCATCACTCAAAGCTTCAGCCAATTGCTTTTTAAATTTCGATTCTCTTATG
>JAEUTS010000309.1 GCA_016787005.1 Bacteroidia bacterium | reverse complement strand
GTGAACGCGCATGAACTGGCCCATCAGTGGTTCGGCGACTTTGTTACAGCCAGAAGCGATGCGCATCATTGGCTGCAGGAAAGTTTTGCCACTTATTACAACCAGCTTTTTGAACGTGAGGTTTTTGGTGAAGATCAGTTTGACTGGGCAAGAAGAAATGCCCAGAATACAGCACTCGAAGAATCAGCCAGAAATAATTTCCCGGTTGCCCACAGCGAAGGAGGTACCGTGCGCCATTATCCGAAAGGAGCCTTTGTATTGAACATGTTAAAATATGTTGTCGGAGGAAGAGAAGCTTACAACAAAGCCATAAGGTATTATCTCGAAAAACATAAATACAGCAATGTTGATTCGCAGGATCTGCTGAACGCGTTTCATGAAACCCTGGGACTTTCATTGGATTGGTTCTGGGAAGAATGGATCTATAAAGGCGGTGAACCAAAATACAATGTAACTTTTCAGGAGTTAAACAACGCAGTGCAATTTGTTGTTCTGCAAACACAGGAACTCGATGATATCAATGGCCTTTCTGTTATGGGCCAGAACACACAAGTCGCTACTCATGATCCTTTTGTAACTCCCGCAAAAAGCGCCGGCAGGCCATCAGGTTTATATAAAATGCCAGTGCTTTTTGAAATATATTATAGTGACGGAACAATGGATAAAAAACAGGTGATAATAGAAAAACAAAGCGAATTTGTTTCCTTCCCCAACCCCGATCACAAAAAAATAGAGTATGTTTTATTTGATCCAAATAATAATGTTTTAAAATCAGTCGCTTTCAATAAACCTTTTGAAATGTTGAAAGCTCAGGCATTAAAAGCTTCGTATATGCTCGACAGGTATGATGCACTAACTGCGATGAGAGACATCCCGCTTGAAAAGAAAAGAGAACTACTTATGGAACTATACGACAAAGAAACATTTCACGCCATCAAAAGTGAAATTATTACCCAGCTCGCAAATGACAAAGAACCCAAAAGTGTGGAGTTAATTAAAAAAGCGATCTCTGATAAAGATGTACAGGTAAGAAAAACCGCGTTAAAAGAGATCGTTGACCCTTCTCCCGAAATGATAACAGAACTTGAAAAACTTCTTTCAGATCCATCATATGAAGTTGTCGCCTCCGCCCTTGATAAGTTATGTTATCAAAATCCGGCAAAAACGGCGACTTACCTCGAGGCAACTAAAAATGTTGAAGGTGTTGTGGGAAGGAATGTAATTATTAAATGGCTCGAATTGGCATATAACAGTACGGGGAATAAGCAACACGCAGATAAACTCGTGGCATATTCCGGTAATTCCTATGAATTCCGCACCCGGGCAAATGCTATGGCTGCGTTAAAAGGATGTAATTACTTTGATATGGCAATGGTTGATAATTTAACCGATGCGATTTTAAGCAGTAATGGAAGGTTGAGCAGGCCTGCCCATGAGGTGCTGGACTACTTTTACGAGCAAGGTAAGTACAGGAAAAGTATTTCCGATCATATCGCATCGAAGTCATGGAGCAGCTGGCAAAGAAGCAAGCTGGCGGACTATTTTTCAGGAGGCTTTTGATCATTCAGCATTGCTAATAAGGCGTTTTCTTGCCATAATTTCATTTTCTCAGGGTACTATACATTACGGGCTCCCTGATTTCTTGTAAAACATTTGTTTGTTAGCACCTTCAACTCTATATTTATGTGCACTCAAAACCAATTGACCATGTATAAAATTATCCGGCAAAACATCTTACTGGCACTGTCTGTCATTTGTCTTTCAGGTATTGCTCAAAAGCCAAAACTATATCCGGTTCAGATCGCCACAGGTTTTACAAGACCTACTGATATTAAACACTGTAATGACTCAAGACTATTTGTTGTTAATCAGTCGGGTACCATAAGTATTATGAGTAAAACAGGGGTTGTGAACTCTACCCTATTCCTTGATATAACAAGTAAAGTAAATTCTGTTGGAAATGAACAGGGTTTACTGGGACTTGCTTTCAGTCCGAATTATAAGTCCGACGGATATTTTTTTGTGAATTATACAGGCGGTACAAGCGCCGGATATACTGTCATTGCCCGTTACTCCGTTGATCCGACGGATTCAAACAAGGCCTTACCCGGCAGTGAACTTATATTACTACAATTTACCCAGCCTTTCACAAATCAC
>JAEUTS010000246.1 GCA_016787005.1 Bacteroidia bacterium | reverse complement strand
GTTGCTTTCACAGGCAATAAAAATGAAAAGCAGGAAACAGTTGTAATACCGGAAAAGGTTTACTTCGAGTTGAATGATTTTAAAATTACAACCGAAGGCAAGGTTATCCTGGATAAGGTGATACAGGTGATGAAAGGTAATCCGAAGGTTAATATAGAAGTAAGTTCGCATACCGATTCCCAGGGTTCAGATGAATATAATCTGGATCTGTCAAAGAAAAGAGCGAAAAGTGCCGTGGACTATATGATCGGAGGAGGGGTCTCTAAAGATCGCCTGGCTGGAGTCGGTTATGGTGAAACAAAGCTGGTGAACAAATGCGCTAATGGGGAATTGTGCAGTGAAGAAGAACATGCTCAAAACCGCAGACTTGAGTTTAAAGTAATGTATATCAAATAATGTCATTTATATGCACCGTAAAATAATTACATTCTTTTTCGCATTGTGCGTAATGTTTTTTGCCAATGCACAGGATAAGGGTAAAATAAAAGTTGTAGGCTACACAATTCATACCGATAGCAAAGGAAAGAAGTCTCCTCTTCCCAATATGAATTTAACCGTATTCAGGGGGACGGAAAATGTTGAAGAGTTAATGTCGAATAAAAAGGGACGGTATGAGATCAAGCTTGAATATGGTTACCTGTACAAAATTGTTTTCGATAAAAATGAAGGGTATATTGACATGTCGTTCGCCGTTGACGCAAAGGTTCCACCGCAGAAGCAGGATCTGAATCCGACCATTGAGCTTGATGTTCCTATGTTTGCAACAGGTACTGCCGAAATTGACACACTTAAATTCAAATTCCCTTTCACTAAGTTTAAATTTGACGGAAACAAGAAATTTATAGATGATGCCAAGTATCTGAGCGAATTCGAAAGGGGCTTGTTCAAGGAATACAAAGAGGCGCAAAAACAGGTTAAGAAGCAGCAGGCTGAAAGTGTTGCGCAAGCCAAGTTTGAGGCTACTGCAAAGTTTGTGATGGTGGGCGGAAAATTATTGGCCGGTGATCCTCCGAATATAGTTGTAAGAAACATGAAAATACATTTGCTCAACGATAAAGGAACCGTTATAGAAACTGCTACAACCGATAAATTCGGCAAATTTGCCTTTTCAAAATTAACATCTGACCGGAATTATACGATAAGGATGGATGAAAATGATTCGTTAAAACTGGCCGGGACAAAGATCACGATGTATAATAGAAAAGGCAAAGAAGTTTTTGTCACTACTTCGGGCGAGAAGGGCGGTTTTAAGTTTCAGTTATTGGCAAGTGATAAGGCGAATCTCATGCAACTTGAAATTGAAGACAATAGTTTGTTGATTGCAGGCACTCTGGAATCATTGTTAGCCGGCAAAACCCAACCCGTATCGAAGGTCCGCGTGGTGCTCGCAAATGCAGCTACAAATGCAGTGTATGAAATTGTAGAGACGGATGTGAATGGCAAATTTGTTTTCTCTAAACTTCCTCCCGATAAAAATTTTGTTATTCGTCTTGAAGACACTTCAAATGAACTTGCCAATATTAAAATAACACTTAGGGATAGGAATGGTAATGAGGTAGCCTCAGGTGATGCGGATGGTTTTGGTAAATTCAGATTCGAGTTTTTGGCGGGCGACAGCGAGGCGCTGAATAAGCTGCAGGTTGAAGAAAGTGATATTAAGATGGACATGACAGGTGTATTTCTCATCGGCGACGAAAAAAATATTCCATTGAATAATATAAAAGTGGATTTGCTTGATGATGCCGGAACAGTTCTTCAGTCAACTACAACAAACGATGCAGGTGTTTTTTTATTTAAGGAGTTGATTCTTTATAATGGTTATTTTTTCAGGCTGGATGCTGCCGATGCCAGGATTGCCTCACTCACCGCTGTAGTTTTGGCGGATAAAAATGCGAAGCCAGTAAAGGAGTATAAACTCAGTCCGGCACAAAGCATTAAATACCGCTTGCTTGTTTCAGATCAGAGGAGACTCGGAAGGCTTTACCTGAAGTAAGTATAGGCCCCCTAAATCCCCCAAATGGGGGACTTTCAATTATACGGTCAACCCATTATTTCTACATGTCTAAAAGTAAGGGACTGAATAGGAATTGAATTTTTTTATTGCATGAAGATCAAAAACAAAAAACAGGCTTCTTCAACCATAAGACCTGAAAAACAGGTTTCACAGGACTTGCCTGCATTTAACAATGAAAACATTAATCGGAAGAAGAACAGTATTGTTGCGCTAATACTTATTGTTACGTTTTTAAGTTTCCTTCCATCACTCCATAATGATCTGAATAAAACCTGGGACGACCAGTCTTATGTCACCAATAACACACAGATAAGAAGTCTTTCCTTTGAAAATGTCAAGCGGGTATTTATGGAAGATGGTTATCATTATCCCAATTACCATCCTTTTTGCACCTTATCGCTCGCAGTAAATTATCATTTTTCCGGTTTGGAACCTGAAGGGTATCATTATACAAACCTGTTGCTGCACCTGTTCAACACATTACTCGTGTTTGTATTTATATACATTCTTACAGGCAAACGTGTAGTGGCGGCCGCTGTAACATCTCTTTTATTCGGGTTGCTTCCAGTGCATGTGGAATCTGTTGCATGGATATCCGAACGAAAGGATGTACTCTACACTTTCTTTTTTCTTTTATCACTTATAAGTTACCAGTATTTTATTCGCAATAATGTCAGGAAATTTTATTTTCTGACATTATTGTTTTTTTTCTGTTCATTATTATCCAAGGCAATGGCGGCAAGTTTACCCCTCGTGTTGTTATTAATCGACTATTATATGAATAGAGATTGGAATAGGAAAATTCTTCTCGAAAAAATTCCGTTTGTGATTCTTTCCATTGCTTTTGGACTATTGGCGATGTACATACAATCGGAATATGGGGCTTTGGTAAAAGGTCCTGATCTGCCGGTCTTTCGCCGATTGCTGCATGCATCATACGGGTTTGTGGAATATATTCCCAAAATTATTGTGCCGTCAGGACTTTCGGCTTTCTACCCATATCCATACCCTTTTCGGAATGGATCATCTGTTATGAATTTTGTTCCATTGATTCTGTTTGTAACATTTTTTATTGCACTATTGATGGTAGCATTTATTGCATACAATATTATTAAGAAGAGCAAGTACTCTTCCATCGTTGTTTTTGGAATTCTATTTTATGCGATTACCATAGCCCTCGTGCTGCAGTTTTTTCCGGTTGGATCGGCTGTCATGGCCGACAGGTATGCTTATATTCCTTCAATCGGCTTGCTGTTTATAATCGCTGAATTTTTCACCATTGCGTATAATGATCCTAAATACAAAGTAATTGTGATTACTGGCCTTAGTATCTATTCAGTATTTTTATTTGGCATGACCTATGAACGTTGTAAAGTCTGGAAGAACGATGAAACGATATGGACGGATGTTCTGAATAAATATCCTAACGACAGCCGGGTATCTATCGCGTTAAAAAACCGCGCTATATACCATATGGATATTGGAAATTATCCAGCCGCATTAAATGATTTTAATGCCTACCTCCGCTCTAATCCGGGCGATGCAGACGCGTTGGATAAAGCTGGCAAAATTTATGCCCGGCACATGAATGATGTGGATAGGGCATTGGCTTATTTTCAGGCAGGTTACCAGGCAAATCCATTAAATGTTGATGTGGTTTATGATCTCGCTATCATATACGGCGTTAAGGGTGATCATAACAATTCTCTTAATTATTTCCTAAAAGTAATGGAGCTGAAAGGTAGAGGTGACAGTCAGTTGTTTCAATATATTGGAAACTGTTACCGCAATTTAGGACAAGCCGAAAAAGCTAAAGAGTTTTTTGATAAGGCGGGGGTGAAATAAATAGCTTATGAAAAACAAACTACCTTGTTCCCGCTTTAAACGTTTCAATAAATTTGCGTGTAAATTCGGAAAGCACAAGTTTTCCACTCATTTCGGCCCGTTCGATTAATAATGTATCCCAGTTATCGGTACCCTCCCACATTATTTTTTTAAGCATCATCATCGCGTCGGGGTTGCTCTTTGCCAGTTTATCTGCCAATGTGTTTATAGCGGTATCGAGATCGGCAATATTGGAGAAAAGTCCGGCATACAGGCCTTTTTCTTTTGCCCATTGTGCAGTGTGCCATTCGCTTGCGTTAATGGTAAGTTGTGAAAATGCAGCCTTACCAACTTTGCGTTCAACAGCGGGACCCACAACAAAGGGGCCGATGCCAACAGCAAGTTCACTTAATTTTACTGAAGCGCTGTCTACAGCGAATGTATAATCGCCTGCACTGGCCAGTCCTACGCCTCCGCCCACCGCTTTTCCCTGAACACGGACGAGCACAAATTTAGGTGCTTTACGCATGGCATTTATAACAGCAGCAAAGCCGGAGAAGAATTTTTTACCGGTTTCAAGATCTTTAATAGAGATAAGTTCATCGAAGGAAGCGCCTGCGCAAAAGGCTTTTTCGCCTTCGCTTTTAAGTATAATTACTTTGGTCTTAGGATCACTGCCCGCTTTGGTTATCTCATCGGCCAATGTTCTGAGCAGCGTACCCGGTAAAGAGTTGCTTTGGGGATGAAAAAATGTTACGGTAGCTATACCGTTTTCAGTTTTGGTTTGTACGGTTCCTGATTCCATAAAATAAAGTTAGCTTCTAATTCCTAAACATTTCCTTGCTCTTAGGTAGATTTTATTTCTGATCCCGCTTCTTCACCATCGTGAGTATTGTAGCGATAGCGACAGTTTCTCCGGTTTCGTCAAACACATCAACAAGCCATTTTACTATCCCTTTTGCAATATCATCCGGTGTCTTTTTCTCTTGTTCGGCCTTTTCTTTGCAGGTAAAGCGCACACCAATAGTCGACCCCGGATAAACGGGTTTTGTGAACCTGCACTCATCAATGCCATAGTTCAATAATACGGGGCCTTTGGGGGCATCAACAAAAAGTCCGGCGGCCCTTGATAAAATATAGTAGCCGTGCGCAACGCGTCCGGTGAAAATTGTGCCTTCCAGAGATTTTTCATCCATGTGGGCATAAAATTTGTCTCCGCTCAATTCGGCAAAGTCCTCAATGTTTTTGAGTGTAACTAAATGTGTACCGGTAATAAGCGTTTCGCCAATTTCGAGTTCTTCAAAATAGCGTTTAAACGGATGGATTTTTTTGTCAATGTATTTAGCGCCATATTGGTATTGATTGGTCACTTTTGTAAGTGTTGTGGGTGAGCCCTGTATGGCGGTACGCTGTAAATAATGGAATACACCCCGTTTTCCGCCCATTTCTTCGCCGCCACCCGCGCGGCCTGGCCCGCCGTGCACAAGTAAAGGCATAGGCGAACCATGTCCCGTACTTTCTTTGGCACAATCATTATTTAAGATCAATATACGGCCATGCATACTTGCAGCACCCAATACATATTGTTTGGCAATAGCATCATCTGCTGTAACTATCGAGCTAACTAATGAGCCTTTTCCCATTTTTGCGAGTTGTATTGCTTCTTCCGTGTTCTTATATGGCATCAATGTACTCACAGGTCCAAAAGCTTCTATGCTGTGGCAATCGGTATTTGTGAATGGAGATTCATTTAGAAAAACGATTGGTGGCATAAATGCACCTTTGTTTTTGTCAGCACCCTTTACTTCAAATTTTTCGAAGCTCCCGATAATTATTTTTTGTGTTTTACTTAATTGCGCTACTTTTTCTTTTACTTCCAGTAGTTGAGCTTGTCCGGCGAGGGAGCCCATACGTACACCCTCAATATTGGGGTCGCCAATAACAGTTTGCGCCAATCGTTTTCCCAGTGCGATCTGAACATCTTCAATTTTATTCTCCGGAACAATTATTCTGCGCACAGCGGTACACTTTTGTCCGGCCTTGGTTGTTATTTCACGTACCACTTCTTTGATGAAAATGTCAAACTCCGGTTTGTCCGGTGTTACATCGTTTCCTAAAATGCAGCAATTGAGGGAATCCGCTTCCATGTTAAAAGGGACAGCTTCTTCAAGAAGGCGCGGATGCGCCTTAAGCATTTTTCCCGTATGTGCGGAGCCTGTGAATGTAACCACATCCTGGTTAAGAACGTGATCCAATATGCCATTCGCGCTTCCACAGATTAGTTGCAGTGCCCCTTCCGGCAAAATCCCCGAAGCGATAATTTCTTTTACTACAGCTTCCGTTAAAAAAGAGGTGACTGTGGCAGGCTTTACTATGGCAGGAACGCCGGCAAGCCAGTTTACTGCCACTTTTTCAAGCATTCCCCAAACCGGGAAGTTGAATGCGTTTATATGTATAGCTACACCTTCTTTTGGAACGCAGATGTGGTGACCAATAAATGTTCCGGCTTTAGAAAGTTTAGCCACATCGCCTTCCACACAAAATGTTTCGTCGGGAAATTGCCTGCGCAAACTGGCATATGAAAATAAATTTCCTATACCGCCTTCAATGTCAACCCAACTATCAATACGCGTGGCACCCGTGGCCCAGCTTATTTTATAAAAATCTTCTTTTTTCGATTGCAGGTGCATGGCTAGTGCTTTAAGCATGCGGCCGCGCTCATGAAAAGTAAGTTTGCGCAGTTTGGGTCCGCCTGTTGCCCGGGCATAACGCGTCATTGCTTCAAAATCCAATCCTTTACTTCCGGCTGTGGCTATGTTTTCGCCTGTAATGGCGTTGTACAATTGCTGGCCATCACCTTCTCCGGCGACCCATTTGCCAAGTGCGTAGTTTTGTAGTTTCATATGTAGATGTTATAAAAGTGCTAATTGTCATATGGTTTTCACACCAACTTGCTCAAACAGCTACTGACTGTTTGCCCTGCCAGTTGATCTTCATTTCATTTTGTGCCCTTCGTTGCACGGCTATTTCATAGCAGAGCAAAAATATATTTATAACCTTAAATTTAGGAATTATTTGCAGATCAAAATTTATTTATTGGGCTAACGTAAACCTCAGGCTTATCCCCGCGTTTGTATTTGAAGTAGGGAAGGATGAGGAGATAACCGGTCGGTTCATAATGCGGTCAAAGAAAGCGCGGACAGTCAGTTTATCATTAAGGATATAATCGGCTGAGGTTTTAATGGTTATGATATTTTGACCTGAAGTGGCCTGCGTGATATCTGTGGAGGCCTGGCGCATTACTGTAATGTTATTTTTAAAAGAGATATCTGCTTTTAAATTCAGATCACTTTTAAAGGCACGTTTTCCTAATTTGATCTTAAGGTCTTTGATCCTGTAACCAGCGCCTACAACAATATCGCGGGAGTTAAGCTCCTGAAGCTGAATATTCGACATGGCCAGAGAAAGATTTCTCTCTTTCTTTATTTCAAAGCTGGTAAGTAAGCTGTTGTTCCAGGTCATATCAATTTTGAGTAGCGGAGAAAATTGCTCGGATATCGAAACCGAACCGATCGTTAAACGCGGAACAAAATTACTTGTTGCATCGCGAACAGTAGTTAGACCATCACCATTATCCACAAAGTTTAAATTTTGTGTGAAGGATGTTACGTTGTATGACGATCGGTAGGAATGGCTCAGGGTAATTGATCTGAATAATGTTTTTATGACTTCCATTTTGGATAATCCATCATAGGTTATTCTCCAATTGGGCATTGGAAGTAAAGGGAATGTAGTAAGATCATTTTTACGCGGCGCCCGGCCGGCATAAGCTGCAACGAAGGCAGGGATGGTAACGTCCTGTGAAATTGCACCATACCCATTCATGAAGCCGGATGTGTCCTGTTTAAGTTGCGCAAGTGTGTACTTTTGTGCCTGAAAGTTTGAGATCGTTGCCCTGTAGTTGAGAAAGTTCTCCCAGTTCTGGGAAAAATGTGTTTTGTTTTGTTTTTCGAAAGCCGTTCGTATACTGAGGAATGATATGCTGAAACTTCCTGAAAAAGTAGGTGTTTGACTTTGAAATGATTTTGAAATTCCGTCCCACCTGAAAAATTCGCTGTTAGTTTCACTGTAATTGCGGTTGCCATTCACTTCAATTTTAAAATCCGGTAATGGTTCAATATTTACGCGTGCTGTAATATTTTGTGTGCGATTAGTTGTAAATGGGGTATTGATAGAAGCGGTTTTTTCCAACCAGTCATTATCAATTGCTTTTTGTCGGATGTCGGCCTGGCTGCCAAATATAAATCCCGGGGTTGGACCTTCAAAACGGTTATCCATTCCAAGAATATTTGTCTTTTGAGCGTAACCCGGCAAAGTAGTTCCGGCATTATCTGTATAGCTCAGTGTAATGTTTTTTACACTGGTAACAAGGCGACCAATATAATCCAGTATCTCGTATTGGTTTTCTTTCTTTTGTGGTTTTAATGTATCTGCTTTTAAAATTTTGGCTTTTAAGGAATCAATGGCTGCCTTATTTGTACCTGAGGTGTCTTTCGATAATGCTTTTAGCTTTAATTTAAGTTTTGCCATGTCCTTCGCAGCGGCAGCGGCTTTTTCGGCTTCTGCTTTTTCTTTGGCTTTTTGTTTTTCATCGGGTTTGATCCCGCCAAGCGGTTTTTTTGATAGCTTTTTGAAGTAAGGTATTTTATTATAAAGAGTGCTCATGTTAAATTGTCCGTTCCATTGCCAGGATCCGGAATTCTGAATGATATGACCCAGGGAGTCGGCTGCAAAAGGTGCCCGGGTCCAGTCATATGTGCCGGAATAGCGTACACTTGCATTCACAAAATCAAGCATTGGTAATTTGTTAATGGGTATAGTATAGTTTACGTTTAAGGAATGCCTGTATTTTGTGGTAAGACCCAGGTCAAGGAGGTTATCAATAACAGTGTCGCGTTTTTCCTGGGTATCTATTCGTCCAACAGGTTCCATTATCCGGCCCTGGTTATTAGCAGTAAAATCAACCTTAAGGGCTTTGGTTAGATCCCACTTCAGATCGTATGAACGGTTCATCGTAAATGTTTTGTTATAAAGCGGAATAATAATTACATCGGATGATCCGGTGTTGTTGCGGATCTTACTTTCATTAAAAAAGCGATCCACATCAGTTGTAAATCCAAGCCTGTTTGGCAGGGGTGAAAAATTGAGGTCCTTGATTAGCGAAAAATATTTTGGATTCAGTTTTGTTTTGTCAAAAGGTTTAATGCTTTTGGCTGTGGGAGAGAAGGACCATGTAAGACCCGCTTTATAAGTTCGCGTTGTATTGTATTCTATATTTATATCGCGATGAAAAATTTCACTGAAAGAGTAGGAGAGTGCCACGTTCTCAATATCGTAAATGTGAGAGGTTTTTTTATTTTTCCCTTTATCCTTTTTTACATTAGTGAAGTTCAGACTCTTTCGCCGAGTATAATCAACAGTAACTGTACTAAGCGAATCTCTTTGTGTTTGAGGGATGGCCTGGTCGCCTAAAACTTCTTTCAGGTTTATATCGGGGTCAAGCGGGTTAAACCGCGGAACAATAAACGACTCGGAATAGCCAAAATACATAGGAATTTTAATGTTCAATGTTGAGGGTGTGAATTTTCCAAGTTCAATATTTGACGAAAGGTCATATCCGTAATTAGTCGACTGCTGGCGCTCATTTACTTTCTTTTCAATTCCACCCCAGCCCGGTGTGCTATAATTGCCTGCAATGGAAATTGAACCGAGATCGGCCAGGTCGGTTTTGATTCGTGCAATGGATGCCCAGCCGCCTTGTTCATCAAAATCACTCAGGCGTAATTCATTTACCCAAACTTCACCGCATTTCGCCAGTCCGTCATCAGTTGAGTTCCCCGGCTGCTGCTTTGGATTTCGAATACCGATCATGATTGTTTTAACGCCGGCAAGATTCGGGTTTCCCATTATGTAAATATTGTTGCTTCCGTCACTTACCATATAACGTATGTTTAGCTTAGCGGTGGCAGTTCCATTGGTTAAGGCAATGTTACGCTGCTGTTTTGCCGATTGCAGCTTGGCGAATTCAAGGTCGAGTTCGTTTGATAGGGGCCATACGGCATACTGGTCGGCCTGGTTGCCTCCGTTGTAATTTTTGGGTGCAGTCACTTTTAGCGGAATTTCATACTCATAATAGTTGCTGCTAAAATCACTTCCCAACCGGATGAACACACGCAGGTCGCCGTCATTAAGGGCATCGCCATTTGGGCCGGCTTCGGCATGGACGAACATTTTTAATTTTTTATACATACGTATATCAAGACTGGTTGTACGGAACGCGGCCCTTGCATTGCCGTCTTCCAATCCGCAAACGCGCATTGATAATGCCTGTTCGTTCAACCGGGCGAGATTAGAAGACTGAATATTTACCTGGCGATCAATACCCGGAGGCAGAACGTAGTTTACAGGTGAACGTGTTCCATTCTCTTCAATGTTGATGGCAGCTGTTTGAAATGAGGCATTGCTGCCATCTGTTCCAAGATATTCTCCATCAGCTAATAGAGAGTTGTTGTATGTTCTCCATTCTCCGCGAATAAATTCCATACGTGCAAAGCGGCAAACAATAGGTTTGTCAACACCTTTAAAGAACATACGGATAAAACGGATAGAACGGAAATCTTCAATACTTCCCACTTTTGTTTCAAATTCCCTGATAGGTATTTTAAACTGATACCACTTAATGGGTTTTGTTGTTCCGTTCTTGATATTTTGTCCGGTGGTTGAAAGAATGTCGGTAATGTAATTTTGCCCAACTGCGCTAAAGTCGGCTGGCCGCAAACTCAACCGGTATTGAAAATAGCCTTCACTTTCGCTTAAGGTGTTGTCGCGGTTAATGTCTTCGGAAGTTGGAGTTGATGTTGCGGAAGTAGTGTAGCTTTCGGTAAGTCCCTCGTGGTTCGGTTGGCCGTTTGCCGGAGAGTTGCCATCCGGACCATTGTATTGACGGTAGCGTTCAAGCACCGAGAGTTTAGTGTTGTCGTAATCCGAACCGCGGTAAAAATGATAATCATCCCCCGAAGGATCTTTTACAGCATTCAGATACGCAGCTGAAGTGGCTCCATGCAGGGCGGATATTTTTTGGATATATGAACTGTTGAAAAATGAATTTTCATCACCATTGGTCAATCCGTCGAGCCCGACATCCTGATAAGGACGTGCTGCTTCATTCACATCAAATGCATTTACAATTGATTGTATAGCAGGAACTCTTCCCCATTTCGTTTCGTCGTAAGGAATATTTGTTGAATTGCTACCATCAATGGGTAAACCATTTTCAAATGCCTTGCGTGAATCTTTCAAAACATCTTCCGAAATGTTGCCGAGGTTTACGTAAAGGTCGCCTGTAGTGTTAGGATCAGTATTGTCTGCATTAAATGGATCCATCATCCAGAATTGGATATACTCAATGTTGGTCGCCTCAAAATCGTTTGTTACAACCTGCCGCATAATACCCCCCCAGCGGCTTTTAGGATTATTTAATTTTCCACTCGCATCAATGCCGCTTGATATGCCTGATAGTCCTGTTACATCGTAGTTGTAAGGTCCGCGATCCTGCGGGTAGTAGGCAAGATCAAATACGGGGGTATTAGTAGGAGTTCCACTTGGTAATTGTTTGTTGGGGAATATTTCGGTTTCAAGCACCTCGCGTGTGAAGTTGTTCGACATATCGTTAGTACTGAGATGGCCTGGTGTCAATCCCGGTGTTTGGCGCAATAAAAGCGGGTCAATAATATACCAGTTAAGGCGGGCGCGGTTGTAGCCTGTAGGAAGACTGTCAATCAATGATGCTTCAGGAAATAGGCCGGGTTGTCCCTGTGGTATGCTTGCCAGCGACCAGGCCTGCGGCGACTTGATATCAATCCTTGAAATACTTCCTTCAAAATCATCAATGTATGAATTACCATCCTTACCAATCGCTTTATTGTGGCCGGGGAATAGCTTTGCTACTTCACCTGATGCCACAAGGTTAGAAGGCTGCTTTGTACTAATGAACGGTAATTTATCAACAAGCTTTGTAATGAAAGGTACTTCTGTTTTATAGTTTCCGTCGAGTCCCACAACTGTATTTGAAATAGGTTCATCACCTATGTTCACTTTTTGTGTCAAGGGGCGTTCGGTTAAACGCATAATCGTACTACCAAGTATAAAGTCTTTGTTCACCCTGTAATCAAAATGAGCGCCTATCATTGTTTTTGACTGTAAAGCGAATAACGAATTACTTTCGAGGGATATCTTAATTGGTGTGCCCGAGTTGAGTATACCTTCGTTGATTATTTTTACACGGCCGAGTGTATAGTCAACTGTATAGTCAATATTTTCAGTAAGTTTAATTCCGCCCGCCGTAACAGTTACTGAGCCTTGCGGAACGTTTACGGTATTGAGTGCGATCTCTGAACTTGAGGATGATTTATAAGAGCCTTTGAGTTTGAATCGGTTTTTCTCAGGTATCTGTATGGCCGCTGTTTTGGTAGAATCGTACAATTGTTTGTATGCATATTTTTCGGCAAAAGGCCGGGTGGTTAAGGTGTCCGAAGTGGGAGGGGTGCCTAGTATTTTTTTATATAAATAACTTCCGAATGGTTCAGCTACGGGAAAAATGATCCGGCCATTAGCGGCACTGATAGTAACACCGTCAATAAAGTCAAATACTCCATCTGCCATTGCATCTCCGTTTGTATTGAGGCGGTCCAATGGCAGTACCTGAATAAGTGGTTTTCCTTTATACGGGCCATCCGGAAGAAAATTAATGTCTACACCGGTTGAAAGATTGTTGTACCAAACCTCTAATCTGAAATCCTGTGGATTAATCTGGTATCCGCCAATGGAATAAATATTTTTCATCATCAGGTCCCAAATGGGCAGACGGGGATTAACCGTAGTGCCTTTAAGCAATTTTATATACAATGGTTTTGGGCTTGTTATCCCATCTGTTGAAAACTCGCCAACCTGGTATGTTTTGCCGTTAATGCTATATTGAAAAGCTACGGCCAACACTTCATCATAGTTCAACGATTGGTTAAGTGAAATAAAACCAAGGCGCGGGTTGAACGTAAATTCAGTCGGGGCTAATTTACGGGCCAGCTCTATTCGTTCGTAGTCACG
>JAEUTS010000243.1 GCA_016787005.1 Bacteroidia bacterium | reverse complement strand
GACATATGATCGCCTTTATTGGCTAACCAACAGCAATTCAACCCCAGCTACTAAATTTGTTTAGAAGACTTATACCTTTTGTCCAAACTCCTTTATATTGCCGGAATTTGAGTTGAAAAATACATTTGCCCTAAATCCGCTCCATATTTTTTTCCGCTTTTAACAACCCTGTCTTTCTCAGACTGATTTTCCTGAACGTTTAATGTGAGAACCGGCAACGAGGAGTGATTTACTATATCTTTAGTAAGACTCCGGCTGAAAAAATTTGCTATTCCATGCCGTCCATGAATATCTATAGCTATAATATCTGCATTAACGCTACGCGCAAAATTCCGTATCCCGGATTGTTTGTTGTAATCATTATAAACTGATGTTTTATGGCCTGATTGTTTAAACATTTTCCGGAAACGTTTCATAGCTCGCTGAGTTTTAGTTGTTGATTCAAATTCTGACCTGGTAATTATTTTCACTAATTCAATTTTAGCGCCCAGCAGATCAGCAAAATGCTCCAACTCAGGAAACACCAGCTTGGATTCCTCTGAAAAATCAGTTGCATACACTATTTTTTCAAGCTTAGGATCTTTGATCTCATCTTTAATAGTAAGTACAGGTATCTTGGCATCGCATGAAACTTTTTCGGCATTACTACCAATAAGAACTTCTTCTAATCCATTTGCTCCATGTGTTCCCATAACTATTAAATCAGCATTATACTTGTCAGCTGCTTTGAGAATATGATCACATATTGCTCCTGTTTCAATATTTTGAACAACATTAATGTCTTTCATAAAGTGGTAAGACAAAGTTCTTTTCATTTTGGCTTTAGTTGCCTTCAGCAGTCCCATCATATAGGGAACGTCATCAACTGTAAATTCAATGCTTCCCTGAGTACCGATAGATGGGACTTCAAGTACATGAAGTAAATTTATTGATGCGCCTGTTTTTTTGGCCAAAAACGCTGCAAACTTAAGCGCGTTGTTTGCGCATTCCGAAAAATCGGTTGGCACAAGAATGGTTTTCATGGCTTTATGTTTTTAAATATTAACATTCAATTATTTTATGATTCAACTGTTATGATGCCTCATTGAAATAATCAGAGGGACTTCTTCCTCTGATGCCCATTTGGATAATTATGCTGTAAATAATCCAATTTCAGTGAGTCCATCTGTTCATATATCTTATCAAAAAGTTCTCTATTCATCTCAAATCTTTTCTGGAAGTAATCTTCGTTAAAAAAGTCGTACTTAAAAAGCGAATCATTGTAAAAAATGCTATTGTATTTGGGATTTAAAAAATCAGGATAATTTGTATTGAAAAATCTCCTGAACTTATTAAACACGCTATCGTTGTTTAATTCCAATATTTTACCTCCGGGCGAAGAATAGAAATATGAATACGTAGAATCATATTTTACTATATTCCCCTTGTCATCATACTGTTTGTTAACTTTAATTTTAACCTCGGGTTTGATAAGCGTATCCCCAACTGCGAGGCCTTGATTTTTATCTGTCAGCAATTGATCGCTTCCTTTTCGGGTTTGCCCGCTACATCCGGAAAAAATCACCAAAGGAAGTAACAGTAGCGGTATGATTTTTTTCGTTCTCATGATTCGTATTTTTAAATTTATTTACTATTTAGTACTCATCGGATTCCATTAATTAATGTCCGATGATCCCGGTGGAATCTTTAACTGTAAAAAATATTTTTCAAGTACTGAAATATCTAAAAGTGGATAATACCATTTTTTACTACCCAAAAACATCTTTCCGATCACCTTTCTTAACCGCGCTTCCTGAGCAAAAATGATGGGAACCTGACTGTTTCTCGTTTGGATTAGATTTTCATCCCGAAAAACATGCGATTGAATAGACTTAATTGTGATATCAGCAATGGGCTTATAATAAATTAAGTTCACCGATAAATCATCCGGAAGAGCAAAATTGAAGCCTCTATTAGGGCAGGAACCGGCTTCCGGGATGCAAAAGCCCGATAGCGACAAGACGGATATCAAAATTATGCGTTTCATTTTTCTTTAGTTTTTAAAGTTACAGTCAAATAAATCCACACTTTCTCAAACCTGTAATATTCCTCCGGTCAAATCCCAGTTATTAGAATTGTTTTCATTTCTGTTATTTTGTTTTTCGTTATTATATATGGCGTTTTGATTTTGATTCTTGCGCCACACATCGGAGTAATGACGAAATTTTCTGAATCCAGAATTAAGTTCGTCTTTAATACTTTGGTAAAATGCTACCATAAGCACAACAATTAAAACAGCGTTTACTCCAAACGCTCCTATAATTAAGTAGTTCATGGTATTAATAGTTTTAAGTTTTACATATGCGTTTCTATAAATTGAATTTCCGGACTTTCAGACTTAAATCAGGAACACACTCCTTTCCTTTTTTTTAAACACATGACCATTGTATCATGTCTTTTTCTTATTACTAAAAGGCGCAAATTTTATTCCAAAATAAAAATCAAAAAGTTAAAAAAAGTTAATGTAAGTTTTAGAGCAATAACCCTTGTGAGCACATTCACTATTGACTTGCGCAGAAATGAAATTGAGCTGTCAGATTTTCATAAAAACGAATTTTTGTCGCTATGAAGTACAATCCCCAAAGCAAATTTGACATAAAAATAAACTGGCATTTAGTTTGAATATTGTCAATATCAAATTAACATATTAAACCGGCATACCATTTTCAACTAACAATTAAACTAAAAAGGAGGACGCCATGACACTCATTAAATGGAATAACCCTTTAAAGGGCTTAGGAAGGCAAAATCAGATTTTACCTTCCTTCGAAAATTTATTCAACGATTATTTTAATGCCGACTTTTCACTAAGGGAATTTGTAAGCCGTGTCCCCGCTGTGAATGTAAGTGAGAAAGAAGACAAGTACCTTATTGAGGTTTCCGCACCAGGGTTTAACAAGGATGAATTTAAGGTTGAAATTGCCGATGGAATATTGACAATTTCCGGAGAACATAAGGAAGAAAAAAAAGAAGATGATAAAAATTTCAGCCGAAAAGAATTTAACTGCGACTCTTTCAGACGTAGTTTCAACCTGGCTGACTCTGTGGATGAAGAACAAATTGGTGCTAAGTACAAAAATGGAATCCTTTACATACAATTACCAAAGATTAAATCCGGCAAATTGAAGCACATAAAAGAAATTAAAATTGAATAAAGTTAAAGTGGGCCGATCGTAACAAAAAGTCACCCTATAAGTGGGACTTTTTGTTTTAAAACATATATATACTTAGGAGCAATCATTGTAAGTTTAAGGGGTCAGGTAATTCGTAGTTGGCTAAAGAGCGTTTTCGAATGAAGGGCCATACCCGGGACTCGGATACCCTTCAGCCCTCCCACCCAAAGGGTCTGAGTTGCTATTTTAGATGCATCAATAACGGGTTGAGACACTAAATTCAAAATCGACTCAAGAGTCCGTTCGCTTTATTTCCTTAAATTCGTGACTTACTAAATAATCAGGGGTAATTAAACGTTACCTCTATTTTGAACTTAGGCATAACACTTATTACTTCAACGTACAACTATGAACTATAAACGTATCAATAACATTACCGGCTGGGCTGTCTTTGCCGTAGCTGCTTATACCTATCTCTCCACCATTGAACCAACTGCCAGTTTCTGGGATTGCGGCGAGTATATTGCCACCGCCTATAAGCTGCAGGTGGGTCACCCGCCCGGAGCGCCGTTATTTCAAATGATTGGTCGTTTCTTTACCCTGTTTGCCGGCGGAGATGTTACCCAGGCCGCCAAAATGGTGAATATTATGTCGGCCTTATGCAGTGCTTTTACTATTTTATTTTTGTTTTGGAGTATCACGGCCCTTGCCCGCAAAATTGTTGAACACAGCGGCGAAGTTACAGACGGGAAAATGCTGGCTATTATGGGCAGCGGAATTGTTGGTGCTTTAGCCTATACATTCAGCGATTCATTCTGGTTTTCGGCTGTAGAAGGTGAGGTTTACGCCATGTCGGCCATGTTCACTGCAATGGTTTTTTGGGCGATATTAAAGTGGGAACGTATAGCTGACGAGCCTCATTCCGAACGCTGGATAATTTTTATCGCCTACATGTTCGGTCTTTCCATTGGTGTTCACTTGCTTAATTTATTGGCCATACCTGCACTTGTATTCATTTACTACTTCAAAAAATTCAAAACAGATAACAAGGGATTTATTATTACCGGTATTCTTTCTGTAATACTGCTTGGCGGCATACAGGCTGGTGTTGTACCCGGTATCGTGAACCTGGCAGGTAATTTCGAACTGTTTTTTGTAAACACGGTTCATCTGCCCTATAACTCAGGCTCAATTGTATATTTTCTGTTACTTATTTCATTGATTGTTGTCGGGCTGATCTATACTCACAACGAATCCGACAAGTATTTTAATTATTTCATGGTCTTGTCGGTTGTATTTTTTGTGCTTTCGTTGATCACCAGTACCAGCGGATCAGCCGGGGCTTTCCGTTTTGTTGTTGGCGGTTCCGCGCTGGCACTTCTTTATTTCGCGCGCAAGCGTGTGGCACTCATCAATACCATCATTTTAAGTTTTACCATGCTGCTTATCGGCTACTCTTCTTTCATTATGCTGGTTATCCGCTCCAATGCCAATACGCCAATGAACGAGAACGCGCCGAAAGACGCCATCAGCTTACTCTCCTACCTTAACCGCGAACAGTATGGCGATTGGCCTATTTTGTACGGGCAATATTACAATTCCCCGCTTGATCCTGAAAAGCCTTATGTTGACGGAACTCCGGTTTACATACAGGCGCCAAAAGACAATACTAATTCTGTTCCTCTTCCGGCGGAAGGAAGTTCTTCCATTCACAAAAGCAATGTGAAGGATCATTATATAATTTCTGATGATCGCCAGGGTTCCATTCCTAATTACGACAAAAATTTTTGTACAGTGTTTCCACGTATGTGGAGTTCCCAATCGAGCCACGAATCAGCTTACCGTAACTGGGGCGGCATTAAACGCGATAAAACCACTGATGCGGAAGGGCATGAAACGCCTGTTAAACCTGCATTCAGCGAAAACCTGCAATACTTTATCTCTTACCAGATCAACTGGATGTACTGGCGTTATTTTCTTTGGAATTTTGTGGGCCGGCAAAACGATATACAGGGACACGGCAATTCCACAGATGGCAATTGGATAACCGGGATCAAAAGCTTTGACAACTGGCGCATTGGAATGAAAGGCACACTGGAAAGCAACAAAAACAACAAGGCACGCAATGCTTTTTACGCACTTCCTTTATTATTGGGAGTGATCGGAATGTATTTCCATTTTAACCGTTATAATAAAGATGCCTTTGTTGTATTACTGCTGTTCCTGTTCACGGGACTTTGTATTGTTGTTTATCTTAACCAATATCCTTACCAACCGCGTGAGCG
>JAEUTS010000236.1 GCA_016787005.1 Bacteroidia bacterium | reverse complement strand
AATTGTAACAGCACTGGTCGCGGTGCAACTGTTTGATCCGGTAACAGTAACGGTATAGGTTCCCGAAGCAACCGGAGTAGCAGGGGTAATAGTTGGGTTTTGTGAGCCACTTGTATATCCGTTGGGGCCTGTCCAGCTGTACGTAGAACCGCCGGAAGCTGTTAAATTAACCGCTGCACCATCGCAAACAGGTCCATTGCCGGCAGCCGTGATGGTTGGAATGGGATCAACGGTAATATTAATGCCTGCACTGTCGGTGCAGCTGCCCACAGATACAATTACCCAATAGAGCGTGGGAGTGGAAGGACTCACAGAAACGCTTGCAGCGGTAGTTCCATTGCTCCAGAAATAAGTTCCTCCACCGGAAGCAGTCAACGTAACAGCACTTCCCTTGCAAACACTAGAGCTGCCTGTAATTGCTGCAGTGGGTGCATTTAAAACAGAAACGGCGACAGCTGATGTAGCTGTACAACCCGAAGAAGCTGTTACGGTGACCGTGTATGTTCCGGAACCGGCAAGTGTAACACCGCTTATAGATGGGTTTTGAGTTGAGCTGGTGAATCCATTTGGTCCTGACCAGGAATAACCTGTTCCGCCGCTCGCGGTGAGGTTAAGTGATGAGCCCACACAAACAAAGCTTGCTCCGCCGGCAGCAGCCACAGGCGCATTGGTAACTGCTATGGTAACGGTAGAAGTGGCTGAACAGCCGGAAGATGTTACGGTAACAGTGTAGGTTCCCGCAGCGGATGGCGTAGCGCCGGGAATAGTTGGGTTCTGAGTGCTGCTGGTATAACCATTGGGGCCTGTCCAGGAATAGGTTATGCCACCGGAGGAGGTCAGGTTGATCGAAGCACCTTCACATGCAGGACTATTACCAGAGGCAGCGGCGATGGGGAAGGCAACTCCGGTTATTGTAACAGTTGAAGAGGACACAGCACAAGGGGAGTTTGAAATTGTCCATTGAAACACATTTGCTCCGACACCCAATCCTGTAACTCCTGATGAAGGAGATGATGGTGCGGTTATTGTTCCGGCACCACTAACTAAGGTCCATGTTCCAGTACCTGTTGTAGGTGCATTCCCCGCAAGAGTAGCGGTCGTTCCGCAAACACTCTGATCTGCACCTGCATTCGAAATTGTGGGTGCGTCTACAACAGTTACTGTAACAGTTGAGGAAGATGAAGCACAAGGAGAATTTGAGATCGTCCATTGAAACACATTTGTTCCGACGCTCAATCCTGTAACTCCGGATGTAGGTGAGGATGGTGTGGTTATTGTTCCGGTACCGCTAACCAGTGACCATGTTCCGGTACCTGATGAAGGCGTATTTCCCGCAAGGGTAGCGGTTGTTCCGCAAATTGTTTGACTTACACCGGCATTAGAGGCTGTTGGTGCGTCAACAACAGTTACTGTAACAGTTGAAGAAGAAGAAGCGCAGGGGGGATTTGCGATCGTCCATTGAAACACATTTGCTCCAACGCCCAACCCTGTAACTCCTGATGAAGGAGATGACGGTGCGGTTATTGTTCCGGCACCACTAACTAAAGTCCATGTTCCGGTACCTGTTGTAGGTGTATTTCCAGCAAGAGTAGTAGTTGTTCCACAAATACTTTGATTTGTTCCTGCATTGGAAGTAGTTGCTCCACCTGTATTTGTTATTGTAACGGTTGATGATGAGGCAGTACAAGGAGGATTTGAAATGGTCCATTGGAAAACATTTGCACCTAAGGCCAATCCGATCACAGTTGATGTTGGTGATGAAGGTGTGGTTATTGTTCCTGCCCCACTTACCAATGTCCATGTTCCTGTTCCTGATGTAGGGCTATTTGCTGCAAATGTAGCAGAAGTGCTGCATAAATTTTGATTTGCACCTGCATTAGAAGTTGTTGGTGCAGCAACAACAGTTACTGTTACAGTCGAAGAAGAAGCAGTACAAGGTGAATTTGAGATCGTCCACTGAAATACGTTTGGTCCCACTCCCAACCCCGTAACTCCGGATGAAGGTGAGGATGGGGCAGTTATTGTTCCGGTTCCGCTCACAAGTGTCCAGGTACCAGTACCTGTTGTGGGTGTGTTTCCGGCAAGGGTGGCTGTTGTTCCGCAAATAGTTTGATTTGAACCCGCACTGGATGTTGTAGGCGGGGCCATTCCTGTAATAGTTACCTGAGACGAAGACGCAGTGCAGAAAGGATTAGAGATCGTCCACTGAAAAACATTAGGTCCGATACCCAACCCTGTAACTCCGGAATTTGGCAATGTTGGATCGGTGATTGTTCCTGTACCACTTACCAAGGTCCACACACCTATTCCGGCAGTGGCCGTATTTCCCGCAAGAGTAGCAGTAGTTCCGCAAACGCTTTGATTACTGCCTGCATTTGAAACAGTTGGTGTTACACATGCGGCATCGATCAATGTCCAGTATTTAAAAAAATTGGAAGCGGTGGCATTTACGGAGGAAACAACGTTTGTTCCGGTATTAATTGTTCCCGAAGGCACTGCGGTCCAATTACTACCCAGGTTGTCCCAATATTCTGCCTCTAAAGTTGATTCAGTAATTGTATTACCCGCAGCTGACCATTCAGCATCAACATAACCAAAACTTAATGTAACATCAGGCTTAACCGTATGGTTCGCATCAAGTACCCAAAAGCGGTCAATTACCTTGGGGGAATTATTGACAACAGGAAGATTACTCATATTAGTAACTGTCGCAGGCTTGTATAATAAATTATCGAAGGTCGGCCCGTCATAAGTAGAAAAATCGATCCTGTTTGCAGCCCCTGCTGTTCCAGGATTAGTTACTGTTGCCGTTACGGGGATCTCAGCGGCTTCACCATTTTCATAAAATGGAACAGTATATAATCCTGTTGCATTACTTATATTCCAACGCACACGGTTTGTTTCCGACTCAGAAATAATTCTTCCTCCGGAATTCAATTCCGTTATTGCATTTGCGTTACTGTTATCAATTACGAGGTAAGCGCTGTTATTTATCACAATATATCCATCATTATTCATGACAAGTCTGGCCTGTGAAAAAGATAATGAAGAGATTGCAGCAAACAGTATAAAGCATCCGGCACGCAGTAAAGAACCTGAAAGCGATCCTGTTTTTTTTATGGGTGATTTATCAGACATCATTCGAAAATTAAATCATTGTTATACATATGAGATCAAAAAACATTTAAGAATATATTATTTCGATAGTTGTACCGAAAAACTCTCCATTGTTCTTTTCAGATCAGCAATTTGCTTTTGCTGCGACTCTATTATTGCTTGCTGTTCCTGAACCGCCTTTACCAATGGCACAACAAACTCCGCGTAAGCAAGGCTATAATTATCGGTCTCATTTTCAGCTTTATGTATTCCATTGAAATCATATCCGGCTTCACGGGCAGCTCTTTCAACTTCCTGTGCTATAAAACCACTCTGACGGATAGCAGTAGACCTCGCAAAGTCCCTTCCTTCAAAATGTTTATTACGCGCATCATCGGTCATACTCTTTGTAAGGAACTCTTCAAAAGTTTTGGTGTTGAAATTATATACAACAGGACGCAGTAGTTTAATGAACTCAAGCCCTTTTACTTCCTCAGTGACATTTTCTTTAAAACGTCCATCCGATACAGTATAGATAACCGGCCCCTCAACCGCGGTTACAGAAGTATTGCCAATGCGCACCTTATCACTTGCATTAACAATAGCGCCATTACCGACAGCTGTAGCGTTTACAAGAGCAGAAGTAGCCGCGTCCGCTACATTTCCAAGGAAAGTATTATAGTCACCTGTTGAGTTTACAAATCCTGCCATATTTCCGATCGCTGAATTATTGCGCCCTGTTGTAGTACCATTAAGAACATTTGAACCGATACCGGAATTATAAATTCCACTTGAAGTATACCTGAGTGCGTTTTTACCTACCGCAGTATTAAATGTAGCTGTTGATACTGTTGAATTAAGCGCCATGGAACCAACGGCGGTATTATAATCTCCACAATTTAAAAGTAAAGCCTCGAATCCAACTGCCACGTTTTCATCGCGTGCGGTAAGTCCATTAAGAGCTTCCCTACCTACAGCAACATTCCGATCGCCATTTTGGTTCGAGAACATTGAGTAATATCCTACAGCCACATTGCTTAGACCTGAGGTTTGTGTATACAGTGAATTATATCCTAAAGCCGTATTATAATCCCCTGTAATATTTGAATACAATGTTCTATGACCTACTCCTGTACATCCATCGCAATTTGTACTGTTAAAACCGGAATTATGCCCGATAAATGTCGCTCCCCAGGTTGTTTGAGACTCACCTGCACCTTCGCCAATGAGTATATTATTGGGTCCGGGGGTATTAAAAATTTCCAACTGCCCTTTTGTTGTTACCCGTAGCTTGACCGTGTTATTTGTCCTGATATCCAGATCCTGGTTGTCAATTGTACCCAGAAAATTAGTTCCGCTTACGGTGCCGGTATTGCCAAGTATCTCCCACCCGGCCGATCCGCTACCGGAGCCTGTACTAAATCTTACCCATACGGTTCCGTTCCAGTAATAATACCCCGGAGTAACGTCGTTTACTGTTGCATTGTTGTAAACCATCAAGCTTGTTGCTATACCCGCACCTATTGGCGCATTCGAGGTAGTAATAGTTAAATTCACACGGGGAATGAGTAGTCCCAAAGCATCGGGACTTCCTAATGTACCTTTGCCAATTTCCAACAATGCGGAAGCATGTGGAGCGGCTCCTGTGGCATTAATTCCGATATTTTGCGCTGAAATTTTTCCTGTCATTAAATAAAATGCAAGAACACATACGGCTACTTTCTTATAAGATTTCATTTTAATTGGGTTTTAAACTTGTTACGAAATGAAAGAACAATGATTAATTTGTTTTATCTTAATTACCCGGCAAACATCGCCCGGAAGTAGTTTTTAAGCAAACCATTATTATTTTATTATATCACACCTAATGACAATAGACTATCGGAATGATCGGATTTTCATCTAAATTTTTTACTACACTTAATAATAAGTTAATAATAATTAATTGATTATCATTTAATTACAATATAAATTTGGCAAATATCATCCTTTAGCGCCTCCCATTTTCAAATTACATATATCATGGCTAAAAAGACCCAATGGGTGTTTTTCGGCTGTTATCCTAAAAATTTTATCCTCCCAATTTGAGAAAGTCCATCCTTCTCCACAGGTTATGTTGAAAAGAACTCAGGCAACTTGCGACAGTAACGGCAATTTTTGGATAACAATTCAGATGCAATACCTTTAAGAAATTAGTTTGCATTACAAACTATTTATAATATCAACTATATTTGCATTATAAGAATCGCATTTTTATGCCTGACTTAAACAACCTGTTTCCTGAATTGCCGGTAGGAAGACGATTCGCCATTTTGACGAAAATGTATTTTGGCGCGCTAACCAAACGGCTCGAACACCTTGAGATTGAGCGCCACTACTCCATTCTTTTATTGATCGAAAAAAGCCCGGACAAATGCACTCAGCAGTACATTTCAAATATGCTTAAAATTGACAAAGCCTCAATGGTCAGGATCATTGATTACTTTGTAAAGAAAAAATATTTAAAACGGACGGTGAATCCAAACGACCGCAGAGAGCATTGGATGGAACTAACCGGTAAAGCACTGAAAATTATGCCCGAAATACATAAAGGCATAAGCGACATAAATAAATATGTAGTAGCCGGCCTTAGCGCTAAAGAGGTAAAAAACTTCCATTCTACCATCGATAAAGTTTTTGAGAATTTGAGCAAAGCGCCTTCCGATCGTATTATTGTTAATTATAAAAAAGCCAAAGTGCAAAATGACAAAACTTAAAACCCCATTGATCATTTTATCGATTGTTATATTATTGGTGGTCATTAAAATTGTTTTTTTAAGTCCTCCCAAAACTCCTGCTGCGCAATTACAAGGCAAAAGCAACAGCACACCTCCAAGCCCTGTTGCCATTTATGTAGCCTTTCCGTGTGAACTCAACAACGCTGTATTTGTTACCGGCTCCGTTATTGCCAGTGAAGAGGTCGTACTTGTGCCCGAAGTTTCAGGTAAATTAATCTCACTTTCGATCGCCGAAGGCTGTAAGGTGAATAAAGGCGATCTGCTGGCTAAGATCAACGATGCCGACTTGCAGGCACAGCTGAAAAAGCTTGAACTTCAGGCAAAAATAGCGGATGAAAAAGTGAACCGCCAGAAACAACTGCTTTCCATAAGCGGAATCAGCCAGGAAGAATTTGATATTTCATTGAATGTCCTCAACACAGTCAAAGCGGATATTGATTACACCAAAGCGCTGATCGCTAAAACCGAATTGCGTGCACCGTTCAGCGGCACCATCGGGTTAAAAAATGTAAGTGAAGGAAGCCTTGTTACGCCAACAACACGTATCGCTGCCATACAGCAGCTTAACCCGGTCAAGATCGACTTTTCTATCCCCGAAAAATACGCTGATGCCATTACGCTCAATAGCACTATTCGGTTCACCATTTCCGATAACAAGGAAATATTTACCGCAAAAGTATATGCTATTGAACCCAAGATCGACCTGGCTACACGAACCATACAATTGAGAGCATTAGCCGAAAATCCTACAGGAAAATTATTTGCCGGCGCGTTCGCAAAAATTCAATTACCACTTAAAAAGATTAGTAATGCCATAATGATCCCGACCGAAGCTATTATTCCTGTACTAAAGGGCAAAAAGGTTTTTGTATGTAAAAATGGAAGAGCAATGCAACTTAATGTTGAAACAGGTATACGGACAGATTCGCTTATTCAGATTATAAATGGATTACAGGCGGGTGATTCTGTTATAACAACGGGTATAATGCAGTTGAAACCCGATGGCTTGGTAAGAATAGTGAGGAACTAGTTGTTGGTTGCCAGTAACTACAACCGACAACCGACAATCGACAAAAAAAATGAGTCTATCAACCACTAGTATAAATCGTCCCGTACTGGCCATAGTGATGTCCATCGTCATTATCCTTTTCGGATATATTGGTTACACATTTTTAGGTGTTCGCGAGTATCCTTCTATTGATCCGCCTGTGATAACTGTTCGCACCTCTTATACCGGGGCAAATGCCGACGTTATCCAATCGCAGATAACAGAACCACTTGAAAAAGCATTGAATGGTATTGAAGGGATCAGATCCATTTCTTCATCAAGTAACCAGGGCAATAGCCAGATCGTTGTTGAATTTAATCTCGATGCGAACCTCGAAGCTGCCGCGAATGATGTTCGTGATAAAGTTTCACAAGCCGTCCGACAATTGCCGCAGGATATTGACGCGCTGCCATCAGTGACTAAATCAGACGCCAATTCAGATGCTATACTCGCGTTGGTTGTCCAATCCGATTCGAAAAATCAGCTCCAGGTAAGTGATTATGCGGAAAATGTGATCGCGGAACGATTACAGACCATTCCGGGAGTAAGTACAGTGCAGATATGGGGACAAAAACGCTATGCTATGCGCTTATGGATGGATCCCGATAAATTATCATCGTACGGACTTACACCGCTTGATGTAAAACAGGCACTTGACAGAGAGAATGTTGAATTGCCGTCGGGAAAAATAGCGGGCAATGCAACCGAACTGACTATTAATACCGCAGGAAAATTTACTGACGAAGAAAGCTTCAACAACCTTATCATTAAAACCACCGGTGACAGAGTGATAAAACTGAAAGATATCGGACAAGCACAACTTGGGCCGGAAAATGAAGAAACCATTTTACGGCAATCCGGAGTACCTATGATCGGTCTTGGCATTGTGCCACAACCCGGAGCGAACTACCTCGATATTTCCAAAGAGTTTTATAAACGGGTTGGACTGCTCAAAAAAGATATTCCAAAAGACTACCACGTGGATATTGCACTGGATAATACAAAATTTATTGCCCAATCAGTAACAGAGGTGCGTGAAACGCTGTTCATCGCCATTGGATTAGTTATTCTTATTATTTACTTGTTTTTCCGCGATTGGCTGATCGCATTCCGTCCACTTATTGATATTCCGGTGTCGCTGATCGGCGCGTTCTTCATTATGTATGTTATGGGATTCTCAATTAATGTACTCACGCTGCTTGCCATAGTGCTGGCCACGGGTCTTGTCGTTGACGATGGTATTGTAGTGACTGAAAATATTTACAAGAAAATAGAACAGGGCATGAGTCCTTATGAGGCCGCCATAAAAGGATCGAACGAAATATTCTTCGTGGTCATTTCCACCTCCATAACTCTCGCTGCCGTATTTATGCCGGTTATTTTTTTAGAAGGATTTGTAGGCAGGTTGTTCAGGGAATTCGGAGTTGTTCTTGCAGGCGCTGTACTTATTTCCGCGTTTGTTTCATTAAGTCTCACTCCTATGCTTAACGCTTATATGGTCAGAAAGGATGCTCACAAAAAAAGTCGCTTTTACGAGATCACCGAACCCTTTTTCCAACGAATGAATAACAGTTATGGAAATACATTAGCCAACTTTTTAAAAGTGAGATGGTGGGCTTATGTAATTATTGGGGCAGCTGTAGCATTGACATTCATTGTTGGAAAATTTATTCCGACCGAACTCGCTCCTTTGGAAGACCGCAGCTGGATGCGTATGTCAATAACCGCACCCGAAGGAGCCTCTTTTGAATACACGGACAAATTTATGAATAAGCTTTCCTCATTTGTCGGCGATTCAATCCCTGAGAAAAAGATTTGTTTAACTGTCACCGCTCCCGGGTTTTCGGGTTCAGGTGCCGTCAATACAGGCTTTGTGAGATTAAGATTATCTGACCCTAATGAACGTAAACGCAGTCAGCAGGATATTGCCAACTATGTAACAAAGATCACGAAGCAGTTTCCTGAAGCAAAAACATTTGTCATTCAACAACAAACCATTTCCTCCGGCGGATTCGGAGGCTTGCCGGTTCAATTCGTCCTGCAGGCTCCTAACTTTAAGAAACTGAAAGAAAAGCTTCCGGAATTTTTAGAGGAAGTGAACAAAAGTCCTGTCTTTAAAATAGTGGATTGCAACTTAAAGTTCAATAAACCCGAGCTCAACCTGAAAATCGATCGCGACAGGGCAAAAAACCTGGGGGTATCAACAATTGATATAGCTCAAACACTACAGCTGGCATTTAGCGCGCAGCGCTTCAGTTATTTCAACATGAACGGTAAACAATACCAGGTGATCGGCCAGTTCACGCGCGAGAACAGGGATGATCCGCACGACCTGCGGTCCATTTATGTTCGCAATAGCGCAGGTGCTCTGGTTCAATTGGATAATATTGTTAAACTGGTGGAAGAAAGCAATCCTCCACAGCTTTATCATTACAACCGTTACCAGTCGGCCACGGTTTCGGCTGATCTTGCCCCCGGAAAAACGATTGGCGACGGAGTTAAAGAAATGCAAAAAATTGCCGGTAAAATTCTCGACGAATCATTCTCAACCACACTCGCTGGTGCCTCTCGTGATTTTGCCGAAAGTTCTTCCAATATACTTTTCGCGTTCATACTCGCGCTTCTACTCATTTACCTCGTACTTTCGGCACAATTTGAAAGCTTCATCGATCCGTTAATAATTATGTTAACCGTTCCACTTGCTTTAGCCGGGGCATTATTATCACTTTGGTACTTTAATCAAACACTCAACATTTTCAGCCAGATAGGTATCATCATGCTAATAGGACTTGTTACTAAAAATGGCATCATGATCGTTGAGTTTGCTAATCAACTTAAAAAACAGGGCATGAATATGAAAGAAGCAATTCAAAAGGCTGCCGAAGCACGTTTCCGACCCATATTAATGACCAGCCTTGCCACTGTACTGGGCGCAATGCCCATAGCGCTTGCTTTGGGTGCAGGGGCCAGAAGCCGGATGGGTATGGGGATTGTGGTTGTAGGCGGACTAATGTTCTCTCTCGTACTTACACTGTATGTGATACCGGCTATGTATTCATATTTATCAAAAGAACAAAAGGCGAAACCAAATGCTTAAATGCTCCGCTCCTACTTTCCCCGAATGGGGTAGAACAAAAAAACTGACACGGATAGAATATCCTTTTCTTCTTCTTTTCACATTTGCTGCGCTCCTTAGTTGCTATGCCCAGGAAAATCTTTCCTTAGATAAAGCCGTTGAGATCGCATTGAAAAATAATTATGCAATAGTTATCGCTAAAACCAATACGGGCATCGCAGCAAATAATAATACATATGGTAATGCCGGCTTTCTCCCACAGGTTTCACTTAATGCATCAGGCAGCTTAAGCTCAGTTAATACCAAACAGGAATACGCCAGCGGATTAAAGATTGACAGGCAAGGGGTATCATCCAACAATATAAATAGCGGGGTTACTTTGAACTGGACGATCTTTGACGGATTTAAAATGTTTGCAACGAAAGAAAAGCTGAATGAGCTACAGGCACAGGGTGAATTGAATTTAAAAATAGAGATTGAAAACAATCTTTCCAGGATCATTATTGCCTACTATAACATTGTTCGCCAGCAACAATTTATAAAAGCCATGTACGAATCGGCAAAAGTGTCGGAAGAACGGATTAAGATCGCGCAAAAAAAATCGGACATAGGTTCGGCATCAAAACTGGATCTGCTGCAGGCAAAAGTTGATCTGAATACTCAACGATCAGCCATATTGAAATTAAAAACAGACCTGGCCAACGCTAAAGCCTCATTAAATCTATTGCTCGCCCGCGGCAATGAAAACGATTTCACAGTTGCCGACAGCATTCCTCTAAACTATAACATTTCATACAACGATCTGAAAACAAGTGTACCCAAACTAAATGATTCGTTATTATATGCGCAAAAAAACATTCTGATATCACAACAAGTGCTGAAGGAAGTAAATGCGCTTCACCTTCCTCAAATTGGCATTAACACCACCTACAACTTCAGCAAAACAAACAACCAGGTGGGCTTCGCGTTGATCAATCAAAATCTTGGATGGAACGGAGGACTCACCCTTTACTGGAATTTATTCAATGGCTTTAAAACAAATATCCTTTACAGGAACGCGCAACAACAAACAATGATCGCAAAGTACCAATTTGATCAAACTCAAAAACAGGTTGAAACTTCTTTACTTAAAGCATGGAACAATCATGAAAATGCAATTGAGGCGCTTCAACTGGAAGAAGAGAACACCGGAGTGGCTAAAGAAAACCTTACTATAGCACTTGAACGGTTTCGCATTGGCAGTGCGACCAATGTTGACATCAACCTGGCACAGAAAAGTTTTGAAGATGCCGCAAGCCGGAGATTAAGTGCGCGTTATGACGCAAAAGTTGCTGAAACAACCCTGATGAAACTCAACGGGGAACTGGTTAAATAAGGCAGTTAAAACATAATCTACCCTCTTTTTTTTGATAAAAATCAACCCATTGATAAAATTATACAAAATGTATTATACAAAATGTATAATACATTTTGTATATTTGTATTATGTTAACAGAGTTTAATCCTTTTCAACTGAGCGGGTACCATGGTCCCGACCTGTTTTGCAACAGAAAACAGGAAACCCGGAAACTTATAAGCAATATAAAAAACGGGGTGAATACCACATTGCTATCTATCCGCAGGATGGGTAAAACCGGGCTTATTTACCACACCTTTAACAGCCTGAATAAAATGAGTGGGGTACATTGTGTGTACATTGATATATATGCAACACAAAACCTGAAAGAATTCACCAACCAGATAGGTACTGCTGTTTTAAAAGCCTTTCCGGAAAAGCACAGTATCGGCAAAAAATTCCTGCAACTGCTTAAAAACTTCAGGCCCGTCATCAGCTTTGATCCGCTGACTAACTTACCCGAAGTAAGCTTTGATTTTGTACAAACTAAACAATATGAAAATTCACTCACGGGTATTTTCGCTTTCCTCGAAAATCAGGGAATAACAATAGCACTTGCGATTGACGAGTTTCAACAAATAGCTGATTATCCTGAAAGAAACACAGAAGCTTTACTGCGCGGAATTATTCAACCGTTAAAAAATGTGCGCTTTATATTCAGCGGAAGCAGTAAGCATATGCTGAATGATATTTTCAGTAATAGTAAAAGGCCTTTCTTTGCCAGCACACATACTTTAACCCTCGGTACAATTAAAAAAGAAGACTATGTTTTATTTATTGAACGGATTTTTTCTGAACGCAAACGGAAAATAAGAACCGATGCGCTGGAGTTTATTACAGATTGGAGCCGCTTACACACTTATTATACTCAGGTAGTATGTAATCGTATTTTTGCAACAGGCTTGAGGGACATAACGCTCCACCAGGTACAAATGGAATGCAATGATCTGCTGAAGGAACAGGAAGGCGTATTTTTCCAGTACCGAAACCTCTTAACTTCAGGTCAGTGGGAGCTTTTAAAAGCAATCGCAAAAGAAGACAAGGTCCACCATCCTTCATCAAAAGAATTTATCGGCAAACATAATATAGGAACTCCTGCAAACATACAGAGGGGGCTGGAAGCCTTACTGAATAAAGAACTCGTCTATAGAGAACATGACCAAAATGGAAGATACTATAGCGTGTATGATTGTTTTTTGGCCCGCTGGCTTGAACGTAAATAAATAACAATAAAGGGAAAACTATTTCAAATATGCCCCGACTCAATTGCACGAACAATGTGTTCTATTGTTTTGTCTGCGCCTTCGGGGTCATAGCGGTCCTTAAGGTCTGTACCTACAACCAACGCCACCGATTGCCACATAAACGCATTCCATGCACCTTTAAATTGCCTGATCAGATGATGTGAACTTGTTCCGGTTTCACGATCAATAAGTTTTATGAGTACCTGGGCCTGGTTAACTGTGTTATTACGTATAACTTTTTCAAACTGCTCTTTCAACTCATGTTCCGCTTTCTTCATGAATTCCCTTTTTTCATGTCTGCTCATACCCGCCATTTGATGATCATATTGCTTAACTCTGGCTCCTATTAATATGGCATATGGATATACCCTGCGCACATCACGTACAAGTAAACGGTATTTTTTCGCATCCTCTTCACTTGCGAATGTCATTTGCGATACCACAACTGCCTCTTTTAGCATAATAAAAGGAACTGTATCGCCATTAACAACATTGGCTCTTACCACAAAACCCTTCATACGCGAATTGTCGTTATTACCTGCCAGCACCTGGGAATAACAGGCTGAGAGAATCAAACTAAATAATATGACTATTATGCGCTTCATCGTATTTCAATTAATCAACAATTGTGCCCATCTGATTTAGTAGGTTAAACGAAAACAGGTCTGATGATGTTACATAAAACAACTAACAAAACATGGTGAATTAAAAAAGTATAGTTTGCAAACTACTGATAATCAACGCACAAAGAAGCGACCTCCTCTTTTGTCCATTTTTAGTACCCGCCCGCCGATTGAGAATTTGAACGATTCTGCCTCCATTTTGATATAGCAACGGTACCCACATTTCCATTCAATTTTACCACTTTTTCAGCCCCCATGATACGGGCTGCAATAATGGCAGCTATTTCAGCCTCCTCTTCGTTTTCATGCTTCAGCATTTCGGGGGTAAAATGATGATTTATAAAATGTGTATCAAAATCACCTGAAACAAAGGCTTTATGTTTCAATACAAATTTGCAAAAACCAAGGGTGGTTTCTACACCGACAATTTTATAGTCATCAATTGCCCGTACCATACGATCGATGGCTTCTTCTCTATCCTTTCCATGTGTTATAAGTTTAGCGATCATCGGATCGTAATAGATCGGGATATCCATGCCTTCCTCAAAACCATCGTCAACCCGCACACCCGGGCCTTTAGGAACCTGGTAGGTAAGCAGCTTACCAATGTCAGGCAAAAAATTATTTGTCGGATCTTCTGCGTACACACGTACTTCAACAGAATGCCCGCTTATTTTCAGGTCTTCCTGTTTAAAGCTCAGCTTCTCTCCTCTGGCCACCTTAATTTGCTCTTTCACCAAGTCAATACCGGTTATCATTTCCGTTACAGGGTGTTCTACCTGCAGACGGGTATTCATTTCCAGAAAATAAAAGTTTCTTTTTTCATCCACTAAAAATTCAACAGTACCGGCACCTACGTAGTTACACGCCTTTCCAACATTGACTGCGCATTCGCCCATACGTTTACGCAATTCAGGTGTCAGGATAGATGATGGGGCTTCTTCAATTACTTTCTGGTGCCTGCGCTGTATAGAGCATTCACGTTCGAACAGGTAAACAATATTTCCATGTGTATCACCTAATATCTGCACCTCAATATGACGCGGACCCGAAACATATTTTTCAATAAATACCGATCCATCCCCAAAAGCAGATTTAGCCTCACTGATCGCCAGCTTCATCTGCTCTTCAAGCTCTTCGATCTTCTCAACAATACGCATCCCCTTTCCTCCTCCTCCGGCACTTGCTTTGATCAAGAGGGGGAATCCTGTTTCCTTCGCTATACGTTTACCTTCAGCCACATCATCAATAGCACCTGCCGAACCCGGAACCATTGGAATATTATACTTTTTAGCCGCCGCTTTCGCCGATAATTTATCACCCATCATGTCCATTGCCTCCGGTGAAGGACCTATAAATGTAATCCCTGCCTTTTTTACTTTTTGAGCAAACTGAGCATTTTCTGAGAGAAAACCATACCCCGGATGTATACCATCAACCTTTAATTCCTTGCATACTTTTATGATCTTATCTCCATCCAGATATGAAGCGGAGGACGGAGGAGGTCCTATGCACACTGCTTCATCGGCGTAACGCACAAAAGGTGCATTCCGATCTGCCTCAGAGTATATGGCAACCGTTTTTATACCCATTTCACGACAGGAGCGCATAACACGGAGAGCTATTTCACCACGATTAGCTACTAATATTTTGTTCATAAGCGATTATTCTTCTAATTTTAAGAATCCTTAAATGTATTAATTATTAGCGGATTGAAATAATTAAGGAATAGTATTATGGGATTTAGATTTTTCGGCCAATAACTCAATAAAACTGTGATTTTTTTATGATCAAAAAAATTACCCTTTTAATTATCGGCTTAATTATTTGGCTCAGCGGTTCCGCTCAATCCAATTCTTTTCCTTTTCCTCTCGATTCACTTGAACGTCTCCTTGTAAAGGGCATGAACAATATGCGCAGGGAACTCGGGTACGATACACTTGAAAGCAATGCCATTCTTAAATGCGCTACTGAGTTACAAGCCTACCATATGACCAAAAGTGGCAAAGCCGAAACCTGGTGTGAAAAAAGTAAATACGAAAATACCGGTAAGCGTCTTATTGCCTGCGGCGGAGCACATAACGGAGAAGAAATAGTACTGGGAGTACCGGTAACAAAGGGAAAAGATTACCTGTACGCAAAAGAAGTTGCCGCGACAGTTATAAAGAAATGGAAAGAATCAAAAAAAGAAAAACCTGTAATAACAAATGGGAATTATACTCTCTATGCAATAACTGTTAAGTTAGAAGAGAAGGGAAAAACCGCTTTTATTTCCGTAGTTTTTTCAAATTATAACTTAATGAATGACGGTGTTAAAAAAAGAAAAGAACTGGATACTCCGTTCACCGCCAAAAACAAAAAGATAAAACCACCCACTCCCCAGGCATGTAAAAGCTGCGATAAGTTCAAGGATTACGACAGTCTGCGTTCGGGCTTGTACATAAATGAAGAAGGGTACATTTGCATAAAATATTACGACAAAAATGCGCTGAAAAAAATATTCAAACGACCTACCGATGGAATTGCCGTTGACATTATTCAACGTGCGCAATATGAAAATCCCGGGTATAATATTTACAATAACAATTTATTGACCAAGGGAATACTGATAAAACCGATCTCCGGTGAACGGCTTTTCAGAAATAACATTGCAAGGTACAAAGTGGTTTCAAAGGGCAAAAAAGAAAAAACAGAGGAGACCCTAAACTCTCGCATCGGCAAATTTCCGAAAAATTTAAAAGGCGAATTTGAGATGAATCTTATTATTTTGCAGGACGGACAAGTATGCAAGACAATTAAACCGAGGTATGTTGAAACAGGGAGCCAGAAAGGAGCCCCTTGCGAGATGCTGCTTATGCCCGACAGCGCGGCCTACCTGAAACCTATGTTTGAACCAAAATCGGAAAGCGGGTTGCTTAATTTCAGGGTGCCGTTTGAAAAAAACAAATATGAATACAAAGAAGAAGACATCAAACCATTGCTCGATTCGTTGCAAGAACCGGATTTTACTATCGAAGGTATTTATGTAACCGCCTATTCATCCATTGAGGGTGATTCAGCTGCAAATGCACAGCTTCAGAAAAACCGCGCCAATAGTATCATTGAGGCGCTGAACAAAAATCAAAAGGAAGGTGAGATACTTACCAATGTCATTACCCGCGATTCATGGCTGCTATTTACCATGGAAATGGAAGACGGGAAATACGACTATCTTACCAAAATGTCAAAACACAAAGCTATCCATGAAATAAATACAAAACCCGGTCTTGCTGAAGAACTCGAACCCTTCCTCGCAAAAGAACGTTTTGCCGAATTGATACTTGATGTAACGTACGATATTACCGGACCGAAAGAGGAGCATTTTTGTATTTCAAAGTTTAACAGTGCAATAAAAAGAAACGACATAAAACAGGCCTCCAAGATCCAATACTATATTGAAAAGAATATTGACAAGAACCGATTTTCGACAGAAACACTTGATAAACTTATTGTTCCGAAAGAACCAACTTTCGCAGGCATATACATGAATGCATTAGTTTACGATTATTTCCGAAACAAACACAAAGTCACGGAAGATCATTTAACCGGGCTAAAGGAATTAACGGACATTGACCCGAACAACAGTTACATCAGGTACAACTACCTGTTCTGTAAAATGCAATTGGAACCACTTGATGACAATACGAAAATATCCAAACTTCAGACGGAGATCGATATGTTGTACCAGGCAAAAGATTTCCCAAAACGATATGTAGATGCTCTCAACACTGAATTCCAGTTTGAAATTATGGCTGCTATGGATACCATTGCCGGTTCCGAAACAACTGTTCTTAATTGCATAAATAAAATAAAATCATTTTACAGTTTCAAAAAAGCGACCTGGCAGAACTCCCTTAAACTTGCATATACATTTATGAAACATAAAGAGTTCAGCTATTCGGCCGACTTACTCCAACCTTTTATTCAACAACCCGATGTAAACGAGGAGGTTTTATTTACTTTTATATCTGCCTGTTCAAATGTGCAGGAGCGAGTTGTATCAAGATTGTTTATTGATGCTCTGCGCAAGGCCCATGAAATTAATGCTACCCGGTATTGTAACTTATTCGGAGAACCAAATATGAGTTTCCAGGTACTTGATATTCCACAAGTGAAGGAAGATTATATGAATTATAAATGCAAAGAATGAAGGAATATCAGTTGTTGCTTGTTAGTTGCCAGCTCAGGCTCCAAACCAACAACCAACAACCAACAATTAACAATTAATAACCCTTGCAACAACATCTCACCCACCCCATATTTAAAATTATTTCGGAAAGTTCCACGGACCTGAATATTCCGGCCTATGTTATTGGCGGCTGGGTACGCGATATTATTTTAAATCGTCCGTGTAAAGATATTGATATTGTTGCAATTGGCAGCGGCATTGAATTAGCTGAACATGTGGCCCAAAAACTGGGAAACAAATACCAGGTACATGTTTTCAAGAATTTTGGCACTGCACAGATCAAATACGAAGACTACGACATAGAATTTGTAGGAGCACGAAAAGAAAGTTATCGCAGTGATTCACGTAAACCGGCTGTTGAGAACGGAACGCTGGAAGATGACCAGAACCGGAGAGACTTTACCATTAATGCACTGGCCCTTTCTTTAAGCAAAAGCAATTATGGTGCTTTACTTGATCCATTTGACGGCACGGGCGATATTAAAAAGAAGATCATACGCACCCCACTTGATCCGGATATTACTTATTCCGACGACCCGCTACGTATGATGCGCGCCATACGATTTTCGACACAACTTGGCTTTGAAATTGAAGCCGGATCGCTGGAAGCCATCTCACGCAACAAAGAAAGAATAAAAATAGTTTCGAAAGAACGGATAAGCGACGAGCTCAACAAGATTATTCTCGCCCCAAAACCATCAACCGGATTTAAACTACTCTTTAATACAGGTCTGCTGCATCTCATTTTCCCGAAATTTGTCCTGCTGCAAGGTGTTGAAACAATAAACGGGAAATCGCACAAGGACAATTTTTACCATACCCTTGAAGTGCTTGACAACATTTGCAAAAAAACAGGCGACCTTTGGTTACGCTGGGCCGCCATATTGCACGACATTGCCAAGCCTCAAACCAAACGATTTGAACCCGAACACGGCTGGACCTTCCACGGACATGAAGACAGGGGCTCCCGTATGGTTCCCAAAATTTTTACAGAACTAAAATTGCCGCTGAACGAAAAAATGAAATATGTGCAAAAGCTTGTACAGCTTCACCTCAGGCCAATTGTTCTGTCCAAAAGTGAAATAACCGACTCCGCGGTACGAAGGCTTCTGTTTGAAGCGGGGGATGATATTGACGACCTGATGATACTTTGTGAAGCCGACATTACATCAAAAAATCCAATGAAGGTTCAGCGTTATCTGAAGAATTTTGAACTCGTAAGGGAAAAGCTAAAAGATATTGAAGAAAAAGACCGTGTTCGTAACTGGCAGCCGCCTATCAGCGGCGAAGATATTATGAAAACATTTAATATACCCGCCAGTCGTGAAGTAGGAGTAATTAAATTAGCCATTCGTGAAGCAATACTTGATGGACATATTAAAAATGAATATAGTGATGCTTATGACTTTATGATAAAAAAAGGCGAAGAAATGGGTCTTAAATTATCAGCGAATAACGAATAAAAACCGAATAAACGAATGCTTAAGCTTAATATTTATGGGCCTGGTTCCAACAATCGCTTTCTGCTTTTTATTCTTTACTGTCTCT
>JAEUTS010000225.1 GCA_016787005.1 Bacteroidia bacterium | reverse complement strand
CAAAGTATATCCATTAAAGCGGATGATTTACCTGTCAATCAATGGTACATCGACAGCATCGCGAAAACCGGCGTAAAAATTCTCAACCGGTCGAAATGGCTCAACGCTATAAGTATCGACACTACAGGGTATTCCAACGCAATGGCAAAAATTTTATCTTACCCCTTTGTTGTAAAGTCTACCCCTATTGGAATAAAACCTGCTTCTTTCAGCGATCTGCGAAAAAGCAAACTCAGTCCCGATAAAAATAAATTTGACAACCTTGAAAGCCTTGTCGCTATTTCAACTCCGGCGGGGCTTAATTATGGCAACTCCTATAACCAGGTTAGCATGATCGGTGCCGATTGCCTTCACAATAACGGATATAAAGGTGAAGGAATGGTTATAGCAGTTATTGATGCCGGGTTTTACAAAGTTGACAGCCTTGCTGCATTTGACAGCTTACGTGCGAACAACCAGATACTCGGCACCCGCGATTTTGTGGATGGAGGCACAAGCGTATATGAAGACCATTCGCACGGAATGATGGTGCTTTCGACTATGGGCGGTAACCTGCCCGGCGAACTTATCGGCACCGCTCCAAAGGCAAAATACTGGCTGCTGCGGTCAGAAGACGCAATACCCGAAAATATTATTGAAGAATTTGACTGGGTCGTGGCTGCTGAGTTTGCAGATAGCGTGGGCGCGGATGTTATTAACTCATCACTTGGTTATTTCACATTTGACGATTCTACACAAGATCATACTTATGCCGATATGAATGGCAAGGTTGCCCTATCTTCCATTGGGGCTACCAGGGCAGCACGAAAGGGAATGGCAGTAGTTGTAAGCGCCGGCAATTCAGGTCCGGGTTGTATAGGCACACCGGCTGATGCCGATAGCGTTTTAACAATAGGGGCAGTTGACGCAAGCGGAACACTGGCCGGATTCAGTTCACGCGGGCCAAGTTATGACAAGAGGGTAAAGCCAAACGTTGCGGCTCAAGGTAAAGGGAGCGTTGTAGCTTCTACAAAAAGCGGCACTATAACTGCCAACGGAACATCCTTCTCTTCGCCAATTTCGGCGGGTGCTGTAGCTTGTTTATGGCAGGCCAACCCGGGAAAAACAAATATGCAGATACTTAAAGCTGTGGAAAAAAGCGCTACACAATACAACTCACCTGATTCGATGCTGGGGTACGGCATTCCGAATATGTGTGTGGCCAACATGGTTTTAGGGGGAACAGATCGCTCTCTGTTCGGACAGGATAAAATTATCGAATCTTATCCGAATCCATTCGAAACCTCTGTTCATCTTACCTTTTACTCTTTGGAGGGACAAACAATAACTATTCGTTTGTTAGATATACGCGGCAGAAGAATTACAGAAGAAACCCAAAGAGTAAATGCCAACAGCGTAAACTATTTTACAATACACGATGTTGAAAACCTGGAAAGCGGCATGTATATACTGCACGTTTCAAGCACAGGCAGTAATTACTACAAAAAGCTGATCAAAAATTAGAGGACCTTATTTTTAACAACTTAAATATCTCCTCCTGTTTCAACTCCCTTACTTCAGAAGGTTTCATTCCGGCAAGACTCAACTCTTCTATTTGTACACGTATAAGTCGTAACGTAGGAAACCCCACCTTAGCCGTCATTTTGCGTACCTGGTGATTTTTCCCTTCTGTAATACTCAAACGTATCCATGAAGTAGGTATACTTTTTCTGACACGTATAGGAGGTACGCGATCGGGTATTCCCGCAGGCGGCTCTACAGCTTCTGTTTGTGCGGGCAGGGTTTGGTATGTTTTTCCCTCAACAGTAATTGTAACCCCTTTATTTAATTGTGCTATTGCAGTATCCGTAACAGCGCCATCAACCTGGGCCAGGTAGGTTCGGGTGTGCTTAAATGTAGGATGCAATAAATAATGATTAAGTTTTTTATCGTTGGTTATCAGCAACAGACCTTCACTATCCGCATCCAGGCGGCCAACCGGGTAAACATCCTTAGGAAAAGAGAACAACTCGGCCAATGTAGTGTTATTGCCCTCTTTGGTAAATTGCGATAACATTCCATAAGGTTTGTATGCGATAAAATATTTTAACGGAGATTGTATCATACAATTTTTGTAAGAAATTAATTCTGACGTTTCAATGCAACCAAAAATAAAACACCCATCATGCCAAAAGGCGCGATGGGTGTTTTTGTGAATACATTATTTTTATTCCTCTTCGCCCTCTTCCTTTTTAGGCTGTTCAATAGGTTTAGGCTGCTCCTTAGGCGCATTTGGATCTACGAAATCTTTACGCAATACAGTGAATACAGTTCTACGGTTTTTCTGGTGACCTGCTTCTTTTTCTTCAACAGTAGCCATTTTTGCTATCTGAGCATCAGTTACCAAAAGACGTTTTTCTCCATAACCCTGAGGCACCAAACGTGCTGCATTAATTCCTTTCGACAACAAATAGTCAACACAGGATTTAGCACGGGCTTTAGAGAGAGTTAAGTTGAAAGCATCACTGGCACGCGAGTCAGTATGAGCACTTAACTCAATTACAATTGACGGGTTATCAATCAATGTCTGGTATAAGAAGTTCAACGAATCTTTTGATTCAGGTCTCAGATCAGCTTTACCAAGATCATACAATACATCCGGGAAACGAATCTCCTTTTCAATTGGTGTCAGACAAAAATCGTGTTTAAACACTTTCGACTCAGTTAAACCAACAGTGGTTTCTTTCGCTTTAACACTACTGTTCAGAAAGCCTTTCGGAGCCTCAACAGTTTTAATCTCATTACCAACAGTTGCTGTTAAAACGTAAGAAGTGTTTTCATTAACATAACGTTTATCAGCATTTTCGGCAAATTTATAATACCCGCTTTTGTCTGTCTTTGTTTCGGCAGTACTTCCGTCAGAACCAACTAATTTCATTGTTACACCTTCAATTGTTTCTTTGAACTTACAGTCAGTGATCACACCTTCAATTGTAAACATCATAGGAGGTAAAGAGAACTGCCAGATATCATCGCCGCCTTTTCCACCTTCGCGGTTAGATGCGAAGTAGCCTCTTTCTTTTTTACCTTCAAAAATAATTCCAAAATCGTCAGCATTCGAGTTGATTGGGTTTTGGAGATTTGTAACCTCTCCCCATTTTTTATCGCCGGTTTTCTTGGCCTTAAAAATATCCAAACCTCCCATACCCAAATTGCCATTTGAAGCAAAGTATAAGCTACCATCATCGTGCAGGAAAGGGTACCCTTCATAACCGGGAGTATTAATGCCGGGTCCAAGGTTTACAGGCTCTCCCCACTCTTTTGTTTTCTTATCAAAGGTTGTCATCCACAGGTCTTTGTCGCCAAAACCACCTGGCATATCAGAGCTAAAAATAAGTATCGACTCATCTGCAGATAAAGCAGGGTGACCAAAAGAAGAACTGTCAGTACAGAAAGGTATTTTTTTAGGCTCATCCCAAACTTTTCCCTTTAAGGAAGTTGTATAAATTCCACAAGGCATGATCTTGTTTTTTACAGCACTGCAACGGGTGAACACCATAAAATTTCCTTTTTTACTAATAACGGTTGAACCATCATTTCCATCAGTATTTACAGGCTCTGCAATTGGAGAAGGTGTACTCCATTTTCCGTTTTTATCCAGCTTTGTTTCAAAAATATCACTGAAGTTTTGACCTATACCACCGTCCATTTTCCCGCCTGTTGCACCTTCACGGGTAGAGGTGAAATAAAGTGATGTATATTTTTTATCGATGTATGATGGACTGAAATCGAGTTGTTTTGAG
>JAEUTS010000190.1 GCA_016787005.1 Bacteroidia bacterium | reverse complement strand
GTGGCATTCGGAATAGTTGGATTGGCGTGGTTTTTAATGACTCTCATCTACCCGGTCATACTGTATAGAATGTGGAACGATTATTTTTATTTTGTGTTTTTTCTGATCGCGGTACTTTCTTTCTTAAATGAAGACACGCTGGAGACCCAGCCGGGAGTTACTTTTTTCGCTTTCTTTAATGCGCTGCTTTTGTTTGGAAGAGAAAAATAATTGAAATTACTTAATCGTTATTTCATTATAAACATCAAGCACTTGTTTGCTTATGGCCTCTTTCGAAAATTGCTGCACAAAAGTATAAGCATTTGCAACTATTTTTCCTTTAAGCTCCGGTGATCCGATCAGTGAAATAATATTTTCTGTCAGCCGGATGGAGTCTCCAATTGGAGCAAGTAAGCCTGTTTCGTTATGTTTCACAAGTTCGGGTATGCCTCCTGTTTGAGTGGCAACAACAGGCACCCGGGCAGCAAATGATGCGAGGATAATAGATCCGAGTCCTTCTTTACGGGAAGTAAAAAGGAAAATGTCAAAGTCGCGTAATACAGCTGAAATGTCTAAAGTAAAACCGTGAAAAATAATTTTATCGCTGAGCCCTTTCTGTTTTACAAAAGACTCCAGCGGATTCTTTTCATTGCCTGTTCCGACAAGAATAAATCTGGTCTTTAATCCTTTGTTAATAAGCATTTCGGCCGTATTGATAAATGTGATATGATCTTTTTCTGAAGCAAGTGCTGCTATATTCCCTATTATCAAATCGTTTTCACTAATATTATATTGTTTCCGAAGCACCCCTGATCCGCCTCCCTTAAAACTATGCAGATCTACACAATCATAAATGGTACAGAGTTTTGATTTATTACGGATATTATCCGAGAGTATATTTTTTACGGCTTCGGAAACACAAATTATTGCTTGTATTTTTTTATGATTGTATTTGTACTTTGAAAACCAATTCCTGCTTATCGGAAAAACAACTTTCCGGCTCAGGACAAGTGGTGTGGAATTAAAGAATATGTCTGCAGCCAGTATGGCAAAATTATGAGCGTGCGAATCGTGAATATGAATCAGTTCTATCGTGTGTTTTTTGCATATAGCTTTCACTTGTTTTGCGGTACGCATTTGATGCAAAAAGCCTTTTGAAAAAGTGAAATGTGCCAGGTGTTTTTTCTTGCAATAATTGTGAAGAGATGATCCTTCAAGGCACAATATCCATTGTTGAACATTATTTTTATATAATTCATCAACCAGGTAAGCAAGCTGTTGCTCTCCGCCTCTCCATTCAGGTTCTGATGAAATATGTAATACCTTCATTTGGAGTTATTAAATAACCTGTTGAGTTTATGATATTTCTGGTAAGTGGCTATAGCGGAGCTTTTACTTATTACATAGCCATAATATCCGTCTAAAAAACCCAGCTTTAAAATATAGTCACCCAAAAATGCCGCAGCCGGACTCATGAATCGTTTTAATAATGATGGTTTCTTCCCATTCTCGAATAAAGCTTTGGAGGATATATCTGTAAAGTAGCCAATTTTATTAAAGTGTTCTTCAACCGTATAATAACCGTAGTGCAAAATATCACCTTTTAAGTGACCTGTATTGTAATCAGGGCCAGTCATTTCAAATTTATCATGTGGGTTCACTCCTCCCCATTTGCCTTTGCGTGAATCCCAGAGGCGCAATTTGCGATCGGGGTACCAGCCGCAATGGTGTATCCATTGTCCGCAATAATTAGTAAGGCGGTTCATGTAATAGCCATCATACTTCCAATTGTTTTTTACCAGTGCTATTGATTGTTGAAGTTCAACAGATAATGCTTCATCAGCGTCTAATGACAATACATGCGGATATTTAGCCTGGGTAATGGCCCAGTTCTTTTGCTCAATATGTCCTTCAAATGTATGCTGCACGATACGCACGCCCCTTGATTTGCATATTTCTCCTGTTTTATCGGTTGAGAATGAATCAACAACGACAATATCATCCCCTATCTCTTTTACAGAATCTATGCATCGGGCAATATTGCGCTCTTCGTTATAAGTTATTATTACAATTGATAATTGGATCATCTTTCACAAATTTAAGATTATTTAACCTGCATATCAGCATATCAAAATAATTACCTTTGTTAATATAGAGCCACCAAATCACGAAAGCGCCAAGTCCTACGAAAGAGGTTTGCAGGATTTAAAGTATTTGAAAAATTATTTGGTGGGATTTAGTGCTTTGGTGCTTTTGTGGCAATGAAATTTTCTATCTTCATCTTCATTACCAATGAGTATGGATGTAAAAGAGCTTCTCAAGCAATTACAGCAGGGCGATAAAAAAGCCTTAGCCCGCTGCATCACTATTGTTGAGAATGAGCTGGAAGGATATGAAGAGCTGCTTACATCGTTAAAGGCACAAAAGACTATTCCGATAATTGGTATTACCGGTCCTCCCGGCGCCGGGAAAAGCACACTTATTAATTCTGTAATAAAGCAGCTGACTGCTCAAAATAAAAAGATCGGCGTTATTGCTATCGACCCCACATCACCCTTTAATTATGGTTCCCTGTTGGGCGACAGGCTACGCATGGCTGATCATTTTAATGATGAAAATGTATTTATTCGCTCATTAGCCACACGGGGTTCATTGGGAGGATTATCGACCAAAATAATTGAAGTGGTAGATGTAATGAAATGTTTTGATTTCGATTATTTGTTTGTTGAAACTGTTGGAGTAGGGCAGAGCGAAGTGGAGATTGTTGGCCTTGCCGATCTCACTGTACTTGTGCTCGTGCCTGAATCCGGCGATGAAGTACAAACCATCAAATCTGGTGTAATGGAAATCGCGGATATTTTTGTGGTGAACAAATCCGATCGCGATGGTGCAAATACTTTTGTGAAAAACATTATTACACTCGTACATTCACGTTTGGAGAATGAGGATAAAACAGAAACGCCTGTTATAAAGGCAATTGCTACCACTGATGAAGGTACTTTTGAACTAATACAAGCTATTGATAAACTCCACAAAGAAAAATTAAACAGTAAACGCTTTTATTTACTTACTGAAAAAGCCTATCGCCTTATCCAAAATAAACGGATGAAGGATATTCA
>JAEUTS010000164.1 GCA_016787005.1 Bacteroidia bacterium | reverse complement strand
GGCAAACTGCCGCTCTCAATGTATTCCAACAATGCCCCGCCACCAGTTGATACGTAGCTGACTTCTTTGGCAAGATTATATTTGTTAATAGCCGCAACAGAATCACCGCCGCCTATAAGTGTGTATGAGCCATTTTTAGTGGCTTTGGCAATCGAAAAAGCAGCTGTTTTTGTACCGTGTTCAAACTTGCTCATTTCAAAAACGCCCATTGGGCCGTTCCATAAAATGGTTTTTGAACGGGCAATTACTTCGTCAAATATTTTTTCGGTCTGAGGGCCAACATCAAGTCCCATCCATCCATCGGGGATACTGTTGATAGCGCAGGTTTGAACATTCGCTTCATTGCTGAAATTGTCAGCCACAACAGCATCAACAGGCAGGTAAATATTTACATTTTTCTTTTTCGCATCAGTTAATATCTTCAATGCGGTTTCAATGCGGTCGTCTTCAACCAATGATTTGCCGATCTTTCCGCCCTGGGCTTTAACAAAGGTAAAAGCCATGCCTCCTGCAATAATAATATTATCAGCCTTATTGATAAGCTGTTCGAGAATCAATATTTTATCTGAAACTTTGGCCCCGCCCAAAATAGCAGTGAAAGGCTTTTCGGCACTATTCAACACTTTATTCACACTGGTTAACTCGCCGCTCATTACATAGCCGAAACATTTGTTGCCCGGAAAAAATTGAGCAATGACTGCTGTTGAAGCATGCGCACGGTGGGCAGTGCCAAATGCGTCGTTCACATAAAAATTTCCAAGTGCAGCTAATTTTTTTGCAAATTCCTCATTCCCCTTTTCTTCTTCTCTGTAAAAGCGAAGGTTTTCAAGCAACAATACTTCTCCATTTTTTAAATTAGCTGCTGAAGTCTTAGCCGAATCACCAATGCAATCATCCGCGAACTGAACATGCTTTTTCAATAATTCACTTAAATGGTTCACAATATGCCGTAATGAACATTTATCAGTCGGGCCATTTGTAGGCCGCCCCAGATGCGACATCAGGACAACTGCGCCTTTATCGTTTAAAATTTTATTTATGGTTGGCAATGCCGCCCGAATACGTGTATCATCAGCCACATTATACTGTGCATCCAAAGGAACGTTGAAATCAACACGGATCAATACTGTTTTTCCTGCAAAATTGAAGTCGTCTACTGTTTTCATAATGTTTTCCCATTAAAAAAAATTGAATTCTGTATATTAGATCTATGCCCGAATTGAATTGCCAATTTATTATTTTTATACAATGCGAAGGTACATTTTTATACATTTGAGGCAATGCAATTTAAAGAGATAATAGGCCAGAACGATGTAAAACACAGACTCATCCAGTCGGTTAAAGAGAACAGGGTGAGCCACGCCCAGCTTTTTTTGGGTAATACAGGAAGCGGAAGTTTGGCGCTGGCTATTGCCTATGCCCAATACATTTGTTGTGAAACCAAACAGGAGCAGGATTCCTGTGGAATATGCAAATCATGCCTGAAATACCAAAAATTCATCCATCCCGATCTCCATTTTTCATACCCCGTTGCCCTTTCAAAAGAAATACGCACAAGTACGGACGTGTTGAGTGATTGGCGCGAAGCGGTATTAGCTGATCCTTACCTGAACATCAACAACTGGTTTGATTTCATAGAAGCTGAAAACAAGCAGCCTGTTATCGGCACAGAAGAAAGCGCCGAGATCCTTCGTAAACTCACACTAACTACGTACGAATCGGAGTACAAAGTAATGATCATCTGGATGGCTGAAAAGATGAATGCCGCGGCCGCAAATAAACTGCTTAAAATACTGGAAGAGCCCCCCGATAAAACCCTGTTCATGCTTGTTTGTGAGAATGAGGATCAATTGCTTCGTACAATCATATCCAGAACGCAACTGGTAAAAATTAAAAAAATTGATGAACATAGCCTCGAGCAGGCATTGATAACAAAGCACGGTTTAAACTCCGATGATGCCCGAAATATTTCCCAACTGGCTGATGGGGACTATGGTGTGGCAAAAAACCTTCTTACCGAAAATGAAAGTGCCGAATGGAATCTTACCACATTTCAAAACTGGATGCGGGCCTGCCTGAAGTTCGATATGCAAAAAATAAACAGCCTGTTAACCGGGTTCAGCGACCTGGGACGGGAGCAACAGAAAAATTTCTTCGCTTATTGTCTGCATATGGTACGGGAATGTGTAATGGTAAATTATGCCGATCCTTCTATCGTTCACACAACTGCAAAAGAAACAGATTTTCTGAAAAAATTTTCGCCCTTTATAAACGCTGATAATTGCATGCAATTTACCGAGGAACTCAACAAGGCGTCTATGCACATAGAGCGAAATGCTAATCCTAAAATACTATTTCTTGATCTGTCATTTAAATTCAATGAATTGCTTAATATTAAAGTCCTGAACCAGGTAAAATGACCAATAAAATGGTATTATGATAGAAGAAAAAACTTCCATATGGTCAAATAAAAAATTCTTTCTTCTATGCTTTTTAGCAGCGAATCTTTTTCTGGCATCTTTTTATACCGACATCTGGACAACGCCCAGCGGTGTTTCGAGAGGGCTACCTGTATTTACCCTGCTCGAAGAAGGCACGTTTAAAATTGACAAGTACGAAGCGCGGGCCGGCGATAAAAGTAAAGTAGGCGATCATTATTATTCCGATAAAGCCCCCTTCCCTACTGTGGTTGCTGTTCCTTTTTATTGGATGATGCAGAAGATGGGCCTGACAAAAACAACAGATAACACAGGTAAAAAGTATCCTATTTATATCTGGGCCCCTGTTACTAAAGAAGACGCACGAAACTTTGTTTTCACCGATATGATCCCGTTGATGTTTTTGGGAAGTTTTCTGTTTGGAAGTATTCCTTTTGCAATAATGATCTTCCTGTCCATGAAAAAAATATTGGGCTCAGCCGGAACCATATCGCCTGTATTACTTGTAATGATGTCATTTTATGGCTCTTTCATTTTTGTTTTTGCGGGTACATTTTTTAATCATATCATTTCGGCAATGCTGTTGCTTTTAGGATATATACTCATTAAAGATGGAAAATATTTTTGGTCGGGATTGTTCGTAGGCTTTGCCTTCATAAGTGAATACACTATCGGATTGGCCATTCCGCTTTGGGCGATCGTTATCTGGCTCAGAGAGAAAAAGATCAAGAATATCATTTTTTATGGCCTCGGCACTTTGCCCAGTATACTTTTCATTGCCTGGTACAACTATCACATTACCGGCAACCCATTACAAATGCTCAATGCATTTCATACCCAGGAGGTATTTCGAAGAGACTTGAGCGTTAATTACGGGTTCAGATTGCCGTCATTGGAAGGTATGTGGGGTTTATCATTCAGCTTCTACATGGGCTTGATACCGCATGTGCCCGTATTGCTGCTTTGCGGCTATTTCCTAGTAAAAGAAATGATCAATAAATATCCATTCAAAAAACTTTTAACAAATTACCTGGCTATGTTCTCTATCCCGTTCTTTTTAGCAATCGCGTCATTTTTTACCTGGTGGGGCGGATGGAGCTACGGTCCCCGCTATTGTGTTTGTCTCGCCGTTATTCTTGTTTACGAAGGGCTCATATACTTATCCGGGGAAAAAATAAATAATTATGCTTTTCTCGCTATAACAGGATTCGGACTTATCGCCACCTGGCTTGTTAAAGTTACACTCATGTATATGGTACCGGACAACCCGAATCAATACGGTCCGGGTCCGGGTGGAGATTCCTTTAAAAAATATATTTTTCCGGAGTTTAGCAAAGGACATTTCAATGCAAATAATTTATTTACGATGGGGTTTGATCTTTCTCCCGCCAAAGCAGCCTACTTGTGGCTATTTCTATTCATTGGGCTCACGGTCACTTTTACTTTATGGTATAAAAAACTGTACCCTACACAAAATCTTAAAACACCATCTATAAAGATGTCTAAGAAGAAATAACAGGCAAAAATTTCATTGAATTGCATACATGTTCATTCGGGAAATGGCTATTTCTTACCTTTATAGGCATGACCCAAACAATAACACGGATAAGAGGAACAGGCAAATAAATGCTACTTTTGTACCTTTGAGCGTTGGATTGACAAATCCCTCAAAAACTCATTAAACCAAATACTTAACAGTTAAAAAATGGGATGCAGCGGATGTTCCACAGGAAGAGGTTGCAGCACGGCCAGCGGAAGTTTGCCCGGCGGATGCAGAAATAATGGCTCCTGCGGGGTTGGTGGATGCAATAAACTGAATGTATTCGACTGGTTATCCAACATGGAGCTTCCGGGCGGTACGCAGCCATGTGATGTTGTAGAGGTGCGTTTTAAAAACAGTCGTAAAGAATTTTTCAGAAATGTAAATAATTTATCATTGGCTGTTGGCGATGTTGTGGCCGTTGAGGCATCCCCTGGTCATGATATTGGCGGAGTTTCGATGACAGGTGAACTTGTCCGCATACAACTCAAGAAAAAAGGGCTGACTAATGCTGCTCCCGACATTAAAAAAGTATATCGCAAAGCACGGCAGAATGATATTGATAAATGGCGTGAAGCTCAGGCATTGGAAGAAAAAACGATGCACCGTTCACGTACAATAGCCGTAGCGTTAGGCCTACAGATGAAAATAAGCGATGTTGAATACCAGGGGGATAAAACCAAGGCTATTTTCTATTATACGGCCGATGATCGTGTTGATTTTAGAGAGTTGATAAAAAAGTACGCTGAAGAATTCAGGGTGCGGATTGAAATGCGGCAGATAGGTGCGCGCCAGGAGGCCAGTCGTTTAGGCGGTATCGGATCCTGCGGACGCGAACTTTGCTGCTCAACATGGTTAACAGATTTTCGCTCGGTTTCTACCAGCGCTGCCCGTTACCAGCAATTATCACTTAATCCGCTGAAACTGGCAGGACAGTGTGGTAAATTAAAATGCTGTTTGAATTACGAGTTGGATAGTTACCTGGATGCCATAAAGGATTTTCCCGATGTAAATGATGTAAAATTAAAGTCGAAAAAAGGCGATGCCGTGCATCAGAAGACAGATATTTTCAGGCGTACCATGTGGTTCTCTTACTTTGACCAGATGAACGAGTTTATACCTATACCCGTTGACCGCGTAAAAGAGATCATCGAAATGAATAAGAAAGGGGAATTACCTGCCGACCTTGGAGAAGCGTTTAAGGAAAAGGAGAGGCAAGTTACAAAGCGGGAACCTGATTACGAAAACGTAGTTGGACAGGATAGCTTAACCCGTTTCGACACTGCGCGTAAAAAGAAAAAGAAAAAACATCACAATAAAAACCGCAACCGGCCAAGGCCAGCGGGAGCAAATAAGCCAGGGCCTCAAAATAAACCGGGAAACTAATGAAAGAAGGGGCATTGAAGAGAACTTTGCCTGCTCCGCCTAAGGCACATTCTACTGGCAGACAAGGGCCGGGTGAAAATAAAAAAAGCATAAATGAAAACAATCTTTAAATTCAAATATCTCCTTTTTGTAAGTGTTGGCCTACTTATATTATTCTCGTCCTGTGACCCTAATCGTGTATTTGATGAGAACGAAACGCTGCCTGAGAATGTTTGGGACCGCAAGAATAAGCTCCCTTTTAATGTAACAATTACCGATACCGTTTCACTGTATAATGTATTTATTAATGTACGTAACGCTGATGGTTATCCTTATGGTAATTTGTTTTTGTTCATTCACAGCACATTTCCAAACGGACAAAAGTTTACCGATACACTTGAGTGTGTGCTGGCTGATGCAAACGGTAAATGGTTAGGTGATGGTATCGGTGATATTTATGATAATCAGATCCCTTTCAAACACAATGTACGTTTCAGACTTGCCGGCAATTATACTTTTGAACTGGAGCAAGCAATGCGCCTCGAAATGCTGCCGCTTATTATGGATGCGGGGATAAGGATTGAGAAGGCCAAGCAATAAAGTCAGCTTGTTTAAATTTTTTTCATTTTTCTCTGCAACATTCCCGGATCATTTTTATTGGCGAGTTGTCCGCAGGCCGCGTCAATATCTTTCCCTCTGCTTCTACGTACATTTACAATAATTTTATTTTTCTCCAGGTGTGCTACGAATGCCTTGAGCCGCTGCTCTGTTGTTTGCTGAAATTCACCTCCATCAATCGGGTTGTACTCAATGATATTTATTTTGCTGGGGACGCGTTTCCAGAAATCGACCAACTCCTGCGCGTCACTGATCGAATCATTAAAATCTTTAAACACAATGTATTCAAATGTTACACGTGTGCCAGTTTTATCGTAAAAATAATTCAAGGCCTCCGCTAATGCATCTAAAGAGTTCTGCTCATTAATTGGCATCAGTTTATTTCGCTTCTCATCATTTGCTGCATGAAGTGATAAGGCAAGGTTAAACTTCACACCATCATCTCCCAGTTTTTTTATCATTTTCGCTATTCCTGCGGTAGACACTGTGATTCGCTGCGGCGACATTCCCAATCCTGTTGGTGAAGTGATCTTCTCAACCGACGCCATCACTTCTTTATAATTGAGCAATGGCTCACCCATGCCCATGTAAACAATATTTGAAAGTGGTATATTGTACTTTTCTTCAGCCTGTTTCTTAATCAATACAACCTGATCATATATCTCCGCGGCATCCAGGTTTCGCAACCGCGACAAACGGCCTGTCGCGCAAAATTTACAGGTTAAACTACATCCAACTTGCGAGGAGATACAAGCCGTCATACGTTCGCTTGTAGGTATTAAAACACCTTCAACAATATTTCCATCATACAACCGAAATGCGTCCTTAATAGTCCTGTCGCTGCTCACCTGGAAATTATCGACCACAACGGCATTGATAACAAAATGTTGGTCAAGCAATCCACGGGTCTCTTTAGAGAGACTCGTCATTTCATCAAACGAACGGGCCGATTTTTGCCAAAGCCATTCATATACCTGTTTTGCACGAAAAGGTTTTTCTCCTTTTTCAACAAAAAAAGTTGTTATTTCTTCTAAGGATAGTGTTCTTATGTCCGATTTCATCAACGAATATCGAATAAAAAACGAATTTACGAATTTGATACCGGTTTCGATTCGTAAATTCGTACAAATTCGTTATTCATTGATGTTGCGCTATATAACAGCCGATTATGTTTTTCCGATTTCATCTCCGCCGTTGAAAAATGGAGTGATTGCAGTAGATAATAATGGTACGATAGTGGAAGTCAGAAGTCAGAAGTCAGAAGTCAGAAGTCAGGATATACAAGAGTTTAAGGGAATTATTTGCCCGGGCTTTATAAACACACATTGTCATCTTGAGTTATCGCATCTGAAAGGCGCTATACCTGAAAAAGCGGGCATGGCCGGATTCATAAAAAACATTCTTGCCAAACGGCCGGGCTATACACATACCCAGGTGCTGGAAGCCATCATATATGCGGAACAGGAAATGATCAACAACGGAATTGTCGCTGTTGGTGATATTTCGAATGATGAATCAACATTTGAACAAAAAAGCAAAAGCTATCTAAAGTATCATACTTTTTTTGAAGTGTTTGATTTAAATCCTTCACATGCACAAGATACATTTGAAGAAGCACTGAAGCTACAGGCCAAATTGAGATCAATTTCTCCTTCCGTTCAATCTTCAATTGTCCCTCATGCCCCCTACTCGGTTTCCTTCGAATTGTTTAAATTGATATGTGATCATGCTTCAAAAAATAATTCCATTATAAGTTATCATAACCAGGAAAGCCTTTCGGAAAGCGAGTTGCTCATCAATAAAAATGGTGCAATTGCAGAACTTTTTGCAGCAATGGGAATTAATCCGGATTACATTCCTAAAACAGGGCTTAACTCATTGCGTTCAACGCTCATAAATTTTTCTCGGAACAATAAAACACTGTTAGTTCACAATACATATACAAGTAAAGAAGATATTTTATGGGCAAAGAATTATTTTACCGGCAACCTGCAACTGACAACCGATAATTTATTTTGGTGCTTCTGTCCCAATGCCAATCTATATATTGAAAATAAATTGCCCGATTACAGTGCATTTATAGATACCAGAGCAAACTGTACTATTGGGACCGACAGTCTTGCTTCCAATCATTCGCTTTCCGTGCTGGATGAATTAAAGGTGATAACAAAATATGCTCCATATATAACATTGGAAACACTTTTGACCTGGGCTACATTGAACGGGGCTGCATTTCTCGGCTTCGATAAAGAACTTGGCAGCATTGAAAAGGGGAAAAAACCCGGCTTGAATTTAATTTCAAATGTTGATTTGGGTAAGGTTCAGCTAACGAATGGAAGTAAAATAAAAAAATTGTTTTAGCACCCGAGAAGAATTGCCTCTTTATTTAACAACCGCCACGGGTTTAATCTTCATAATCGTTTCAGCAAGAACCAGATCCTGTGGATTGGTGATCTTAATATTTTCAGGTGTACCATCGATCAGGTGAACTTGTTCTCCGCAGGATTCAACAATTGAAGCATCATCGGTAAATGTGGTTTTGTACTCCTTCTGATATGCTTTCTTCAGGATGGCAGAGCTAAAACATTGGGGTGTTTGAATTACACAATAACGTGAGCGATCAACAGCCATACTTTTGCCTGATTCGATCTTCCGTATGGAGTCGTTGAGTGGAATGGCAGGTACAGCATTACCATACATCTCCGCATGGCGATATACAGCGAGGATAGTTTTAGTGCTTACAAGAGGGCGAACCGCATCATGTACAGCAATAAGTCCAGGCGCTGTAATATGCTGCAAAGCATTTTTTACAGAATCGTAACGGGTTTCCCCGCCTTCTACAATTTTTATAGTGGTATTAAATTTATATTCCTGGCAAAGCTGATTCCAATAATCAATCTGAGAGGAAGGTAAGGCAACTATAATTTCTGGATCAAGTCCGCATTCGCTGAACTTAGTGATAGTGTGCATTAACACCGGTCTTCCATCAAGTTTCATGAACTGCTTCGGAACAGCTGAATTCATTCGTGTTCCATGACCTCCGGCTACTATAATAACGTATTTTTTTATCGGGATCTCTGTCATTACAACATAAGCACAGTATTCCTGCCTGATGGTAGACCGGAATCTGTAACGAAAATATGAAATCTAAAGGCTCATCAATTCACAAATTTTGAACAATGCCTCCCATGGGTTACAGGATCAACATTGCATCGCCATAGGTGAAGAACCTATATTTCTCTTTGATCGCTTCTTTGTAGGCCTTCATCATCAGATCATACCCGCCAAAAGCACTCACCATCATTAATAGGGTTGATTCAGGCAAGTGGAAATTGGTGATCATACAATTGGCTATACTGAAATCGTAAGGAGGAAAGATAAATTTATTGGTCCAGCCGCTGTATGGCTTCAGGTATCCCTCGGTTGACACAGAAGTTTCAATAGCGCGCATAGTGGTGGTTCCCACACAGCAAACTTTTTTCTTGCGGGCAATTCCTTTGTTGATAATATCGATAGCAGGCGCCAGTATCTCTGCCTGTTCCGAATCCATTTTGTGTTTGGTCAGATCCTCCACCTCAACCGGGCGGAAAGTACCCAGTCCGACGTGCAATGTAATGTTGGCGAAATTTACCCCTTTCAATTCAAGTTTCTTTAACAACTGTTTACTGAAGTGCAGTCCTGCTGTGGGTGCTGCAACAGCGCCTTCTTTTTTAGCGTAAACAGTTTGATAACGCTCAGCATCATCAGGGGTTGGAGCGCGTTTGATGTATTTCGGAAGCGGTGTCTGGCCAAGAGTCTCAAGGATCTTTTTAAATTCTTCATACGGACCATCAAACAAAAAACGAAGCGTCCGGCCGCGGGAGGTAGTGTTGTCTATCACTTCCGCAACCAACAGGTCGTTCTCACCAAAATATAGTTTATTACCAATACGGATTTTACGGGCAGGATCAACCAAAACATCCCACAAACGGCTTTCGCGGTTAAGTTCGCGGAGCAGGAACACTTCTATTTTAGCACCTGTCTTTTCTTTGTTGCCCCACATACGGGCAGGAAATACCTTTGTATCGTTCAGGATCATAACATCACCTTCACCAAAATAACCAAGGATGTCTTTAAATACTTTATGCTGTATCTTGCCGGTTTTGCGGTCGATAACCATTAAACGCGCTTCATCACGATTCTTAGCGGGCGTGTCGGCAAGTAATTCTTTTGGTAAGTTGAATTTGAATTGAGAGAGTTTCATACTTCTGTTTTTTAATTTTTTATCCGCAGATGTCAGATAAAAAAACAAACAGAAACATTTGTTTTGGTATCATTTAATCTTACGGGATTAAACAATCGGTTTTAAAAAGGAGGGCAAATGTAATTCATTTGAAGGCCGATGTCAAGGAAAAACCCATTTCATTTAGAAAGCGGCTTGCTCAATTCAAGCTCAAACTGTTGTATTTCCTGTGCTTTGTCAATATGGAACGAACCAATTCGCGTGCGGCATAGGGCCGTAAGATGGGCGCCGCTGTTCAGTGCGAGGCCAAAATCACGGGCCAATGAGCGTATATAAGTGCCTTTGCTGCACACTATCCTGAAATCAATGAAAGGCATATTTATGTTAGTTACCTCAAATATGGAGATAGTGATCGTTTTAGCTTGCATTTCGGGAGTCTTTCCCTTACGGGCGAGGTCGTAAGCCCTGTTTCCATTTACTTTTATAGCTGAAAAAATGGGTGGAACCTGCTGAATTATCCCCATGAACTGCTTTGCCGCTCCATAAATTGCTTCGGGAGTGATATGGTTGGTGGGATAATGCTTATCAATTGCCTGCTCGAGGTCGAAGCAGGGTGTGGTGGCACCTAAACAAAAAGTTCCGGTATACTCTTTTTCCTGCGCCTGGAACTCTTCAATGCGCTTGGTGAATTTGCCGGTGCATATAATCAGAAGGCCTGTTGCAAGAGGATCAAGAGTGCCGGCATGACCG
>JAEUTS010000201.1 GCA_016787005.1 Bacteroidia bacterium | reverse complement strand
GCTTACAAACGAATATTAAAAAAACTCTTCTATGGTTTTCTGATCCGGAAATACGATGCATTGTTGTATGTGGGAGAACGCAATAAAAAATATTTATTGGAATATGGTGCCCGCGAATCTCAACTCATATTTTCTCCTCACGCAATTGATCAATCCTTTTGGAAAAAGGAAGAGCCTGATACAACTACCAAAGCAAAAAGCAAAATAATATTTGCCTGGGCTGCTAAATTCATTGAAAAGAAAAGACCTAATGACGCGATTGAGGCATTTAAACGGGCTTATGAACTCAATAATAATATTGAACTTTGGATGATTGGCTCCGGAGAGTTATTGGAGTCGAGTCTTAGCCTTGCAAATAAACATCCGGCCATCACATTCTGGGGCTTTAAAAATCAAACGGAATTAAAAGCACTGCTAAGCAAAAGCAATTTTCTTTTACTCACAAGTGATTATCGGGAAACCTGGGGTTTAATTATTAATGAGTGTTTTAGCATGGGAATCCCTGCAATTGTTAGTGATGCAAGCGGTGTATCGGCAGACCTGATCGAAGATGGTAAAACAGGTTACTGTTACAATACGGGAAATATAAACATGCTTCAAAATAAAATAGCAACTGCCGCATTAAATGATCTTACTTTATACAAAGAAGGTTTGAAAAGAAAAAATGAGATATATTCGTACGAAATGAATAAAAAAGCCATTATAAAATTTTCGAATTTATAAGATGAGGGATACAGAAAGCGGCGTAACACGAATTGCCAAATTATTTGTTTCTATGATCCTGGCTTTAACGCTGAAATTTTTCAAGCCGGAAGTAGATCCATTTTCTATTATCGGGATAGGATTATTTATATTTTTCGGATTGGCATTTTTCTACAAACTCGGCAAAGGAATCCCAGTAAGAGAACTTATTATACTAATCGCCCTTATACAATGGGTCATTGCGCCCATAGTTTCATACCATTTTTTTACCAATAGTGAATTTTATTACATGATAATTGATGAAAGCAGGTATATGAACTTTGTTATCCCTGCTACGCTTGGGTTGGTTGCAGGACTCATGTTTCCTTTGCGAAAACCAATTGAACATAATGAACAGGGAAAAACAGAAAATCCGGAATATTATTTCAAAAGAGGACGCGTCATATTTGGCATAGGTATCGTATCACTTTTAATCAAACCCTTTATGCCGGTTTCTTTGGCCTACTTTATTTTACTACTCTCCTACTCGGCTATGTTAGGAGCCTTTTATATCCTTAAAGCCAATGCCCGGTATAAATATATTATCCTGGTGGCTGCATTTGCGCCCATTTTTGTAGGCGCCGCCGAAAGTTCGGTTTTTCACGAAATGTTTATCTGGGGAGGATTTCTCCTGATCATGTATACTTATATAAATAAATCGGCGCTTCTTTCAAAAACTTTATTATTTAGCGGAATGGTGGCTTTCATCTTTATAATAAATTCGGTTAAGAAGGATTACCGCGAAGTGGTATGGGCAGATAAGAATCAAAGTCAGTCGCAATTTCCGGGACAGGAAAAAACAGCCGGAAAAGGAAACACCGGCCAATTGATTGGTTTGGTAAATGAAAAAGTAAATAAGAGCGGCATACAAAGTGATTATTACCAGGAATTTACCGACCGGCTGAACCAGGGATGGATCATTGCGAGAATTATGTATGTAGTGCCCGAATATGAAGACTTCGCACATGGAGAGACCATTATGGAAGGAATATATGCGGCATTATTGCCAAGATTCCTTTCTCCAAACAAAGCCATGTCGGGCGGAGCAAAAAACTTTGAACGATTTACAGGCCTGGCACTTGCAGGTGCCAGTATGAACCTGGGTATTGTCGGCGAAGCTTATGCCAATTACGGAAAGACGAACGGCCTGGTATTTATGTTCATCTATGGCCTGTTCTTTAATGTTGTTTATTGGATAATCCTGAAAAGGGCCCAACACAAATCTGAATATTTATTATGGCTTCCCTTTTTATTTTTTTATGTTATTAAAGCCGAGGAGGACTTTACCAGTATATTCAATCAGTTCGTAAAATCGGTTATAGTGATGGCTATGCTCTTTTACCTATTAAATATGTTTGTAAATGAAGATCCGTTCATAAAAAATAAGGCCGAAATAAAATAGGGCATTATACCTATTCTACGGAGTGACTATAAGCCATCTTAAAACTAAACCACTTATGACTGTCAGTCCATAGGTTTGGATTTAATGGTAAACGTGAGGATGCAGAATTATACGGCGAAGGGAATGCTTTTGACTTTGGTGCGAGAATGTTTAATCCACGTTTAGGCAGATGGGTGACTGTTGACCCACTTACGAATGATTACTCATTTTACTCACCTTATCAATATGCAGGTAAGTTACAATACCTTAAAAAAATTAGCTTTGTAATAAAATTGGAGGTCGCAAATTGCGACCTCCAATTAAAAACAATAAATCAAGTTAGAGCAATGGCATCAGCAAAAGCATCAATGATACCTTACGAAGCAGTGGTGAGTAAAATTTATTTCCTAAGAGGACATAAGGTAATGCTTGACCGAGATTTGGCAGAACTTTATAGTGTTAAACCCTTTCGGTTGCGTGAACAGGTAAAAAGAAACGCAGATAAATTCCCATCTCATTTTATGTTTCAGCTAACAAATACTGAGGTTGAAGTTATGGTATCGCAAAATGCGATACCTTCCAGACAACATCTTGGAGGGGCTTTACCCTTTGTATTTACAGAACATGGTGTACTGCAATTAGCGAATGTTTTAAAAAGCACCAGAGCCACGCAGATGAGCATCAAAATAATTGAGGTGTTTGTTAAAATGCGTGAAATGCTCACAGACAATACAGAGTTGCGCTTGGAAATAGAGCAAATAAAACACAAACCTGGGAACCACAGTAAGAACATTGAACTGGTTTTTCAATATCTTGATGAGTTATTGGAAAAGAAAGAAAATCCCAAACCTCGTAAGGCAATCGGCTATAAAATTCCAACAAAGAAAAAGTGATAATTGATTCATTCCTTACATTTGAAAAGCCTCTGATAACTCAGGGGCTTTTTCATTTGCGTATCTCTTATAAAATTTTACTCTTTACCAGAGGTAAAAGAGAGTTGTATGTTCTTTGAAACGCCAGTATTTATTGGAATTAGAGGGGGTGTCGTATTTCTGAAAAGTTCATTAACCCGTATAGATTGTGGTAAAGAAAGAACAAAATTCTTTCCACATTCCCAAACAAAAACGCTCTGTGGTTCCTCTGTGCCTGCACACCGAAGTGTTTTGGCACACAGGTGTGCAACAAAAATTACACAGAGAAAAAGGAGCAGGCACAGAGGGCCACAGAGAGAAAAAATCTTAGAAACTGAAAGTCTTGTGCTGAAAGTGCATAGTTTCAACTAACGAAAGAGGCCAATGAATTTTAAAAATAATTGTCCAATTGGCCGCATTGAGCTTCGTCGAAATGCAGCTTTGGCAAGCATTCCAACAGGCCTGGACGGAGCTCAACCTGGCCATACACACGATGATTTCGATTATTGAAATGATTTGGAAATCAATTGCTTTCTGAAAACTTTGTGAGCCGAGGTGTAAAACAATAACCTACGCTGCAGGTCCCTATCCGTTTGGAATAAGGAAAAGATTAGCAAGCGGCGGAACTTTTATAGCCTGAACCGGATCAAACACTTCAAACTTATTGGAATATTTATGCAAAATATATCCTTTGTAATTTTCTATTTGCATTATATCAAACAGCTCTTCCACTGAAGTATTGTATTGTTTCAAATGCGGCCCATGCAGCTCCAGGGCAATCTTAGGCCTGCTCTTTAACAATTCCTTTGCTCCTTTCAATACACTCGTTTCGTATCCTTCAACATCAATTTTCAGGAGATCGAATTTTCCATATTTTTTCAACAGATCATCAATAGGAATAGCCTTAACTGTCAGGACTTCCGATTTTCCATTACTTACCAGCACACCCGAATTTGTTGTATCGGCTATGGTTACATCCTGCTCCTTATCCGAAGCCCCTATATTAATCACCTCGCAATTCGTAATTTTATTTAAACCCAATTGAGCGCAGGTGGTTAGACAATTATCAGGAAATACATCCATAGCCACCACTTTTCCTTCACTACCTGTTAACTTTGACATTATTGCCGACAATACACCAATATTACATCCAACATCAAGTATTTTATCCCCGGGTTTAATGATCTTTTGAAGTTGCCCGATCTCAAGTGAAAAATTTTCCTCGGAATACCAGTACTGTGCCCCTTCGGAGTCAATCCAAAAGCTCATATCCATGCCGGCAACAGTAACGTTTTTTACAAATGGAACAAAACGATTTACGTTACCCAACCGGCTTATTTTATAACCCGACGCATTTACGATTTTTTTGACTATCGATTTGATCATAGAAATAATTTTAAAATTGAGGTAGAACTTTATTACTGTCCAATCTGCTTTACTTTACACAATAAACACGACCCATTAACTCAACAATTTTTTCATCGTTTATTTTAGAAGGCGGATCGGCTATTCTTTTAAAGAGCGCTAAATACAACC
>JAEUTS010000115.1 GCA_016787005.1 Bacteroidia bacterium | reverse complement strand
GCTTTCTACTCCTGGTAATAAACCCTCTTCACCCTTCTTGACATACTGGTCAGCACTTCATAAGGGATCGTTTCCGAGTCGTTCGCGAATTGTGTTACAGGATATTCTTTTCCAAACACGATCACTTCATCACTTTCATTTGTCGGGATGCCTGTAATATCAAGCATACACATATCCATGCAAACATTGCCAACTATAGGCGCGAGTTTGCCGTTCACAACCATTTTGCCTTTGCCATTGCTTAATCTCCGGCTCAACCCATCAGCATAACCGATAGGGACAGTTGCAATACGCATATCTTTTTTAGCGAAAAATTTCCGGTTGTATCCAATGCTTTCTCCTGCTTTAATGTCTTTGATCTGCGATATGGTTGTTTTAAGTGTGTTCACAAACTCCAGTTGCTTTTGTTCTTCAGCATTACAACCAATACCATACAGGCCAATGCCCAGGCGAACTATGTCAAATTGTGCTTCCGGAAAGCGGCTGATACCCGCAGAATTAAGTATATGGCTTAATGCAGGCTGATCAAGTGCCGCAGCAATTTTTTTCTGCATTTTTTCAAAGCGTGAAATTTGTTCTCTGGTAAAATCATCATGTTGTGCTTCATCGGCTGATGCCAGGTGTGAAAAGACCGACCGAACATGTATGCTTTTGTTTTCTTTTAAAAATGTGATCAGCTCATCCAATGTATTTTCTTCAAAGCCCAGCCTGTGCATGCCGGTGTCCAGTTTTATATGTACGACAGCAGGTTTGCCTGATTTTGTCAAAGCTACATTGCGTTTCAATGCTTCATTGAACAAACGTATAATGCGCATGGAAAAAATTTCAGGTTCCAGCCCGTATTCGATCATGGCATCGTAACCCTGTTCTTCCGGGTTCATAACCATAATAGGTAAAGTAATTCCCGCTTTTCGCAATTCAACACCTTCATCGGCATAAGCCACCGCTAAATAATCAACATGGTGAAACTGCAATACATTCGCGATCTCATAACTGCCACTGCCGTAGGAGGATGCTTTTACCATCGCCATCAGCATTGTCCCCGGCTTTAATTTGGAACGGAAATAATTCAGGTTGTGGACAACAGCGTTCAGATTTATCTCCATTACTGTTTCGTGCGCTTTTCGCTGGAGCTGGTTGCTTATCCGCTCAAACTCAAAACTTCTCGCCCCTTTTATCAGGATCGCTTCATCACGGAAACCTATATCATTGTAATGTTTTAAAAGATCTTCTGTGCTATCGTAAAAGTGTTTGTTGATCGTAAATAATTTTGATTGACGCTCAATTGCTTTGCCTACACCGATCAACCTGTAAATTCCTTTTGTTTCCAGCAAGTGAGCTACTTCTTTGTAGAGCTGCTCTTCATTTTTTCCGCTTTGTAAAATGTCGGAAAGTATAACCGTTTTTTTGATGTGTTGTTTTTGCTGGTTCAGAAAATCGAGCGCTATGTTCAATGAACCGAGGTCCGAATTATAACTGTCGTTAATGATCGAACAGTTGTTGATGCCCTCTTTCATTTCCAGGCGCATCGCAACAGGATTAAGCAATTGCATCCGCTGAGCGATAACGGAATGAAAATAATTTAAATACAACAACGCCGTCCAGCAATGAATAGCGTTTTCTATTGATGCATCATCTGTAAATGGGATGCTGATCCCAATGGTTCGTTTATTAAATGATCCTTCAATACTTGTACCACGCGCATTTTTTTCAATACCTGTAATGCTTAGATCAGCTTCTGTTTTTGTCGACCAGCTAATTGTATTTTTTTTGCCTGCAGCCTGTATTTGTTTGTGTATTTCAGTATGATCCTTACAATAGATCAACGTTTCAGCATGTTTAAATAATTTTAATTTTTCCCGCACTTTTAAAGTGTGATCAGAAAAGCTTTCATTGTGTGCCTGCCCAATGTTTGTGATAAGCCCGATTGTAGGATGAATGATCGCTTCCAGTTTTTCCATTTCACCGGGCATGGAAATGCCTGCTTCAAAAATTCCGAGTTCGTGTTCTTTGTTCAGCTGCCAGACCGACAAGGGCACGCCAACCTGGGAATTATAACTTTTCGGACTGCGGACAATGTTTTTGTCCTCACGCATCAGTTGGTATAACCATTCCTTTACAATAGTTTTTCCGTTGCTTCCTGTAATAGCAATGACGGGAATACTAAATTGTTTGCGATGATAGGAAGCTAATTGCTGCAATGCAGCAACACTATTTTGCACTTTTAAAAAACAGGCTTCAGGATAGGCAGAAGAATTTGACGGAAATTGTTCAACGACAAAACAACGCACACCTTTTTCGTACAGCACCGAAATAAATTTATGTCCGTCGTGCCGCTGCCCGCTAATGGCAAAAAACAAGCTGCTGTGAGCGGAGATAATATTCCTGCTGTCAATAACAAGATGCCGTATGCCGTCAATGCTTTCGCCCGAATGTGTGGCATTTATTATGGCGGCTATTTGTGCTGATGAATACATTCTTCTTTATTTAATGTTTTTGCAAATTAAAACAACTTCTGCATAAAGCTTCATAATTACTGGTTTCTCCAAGCATCACAAGGTCATCATTTTTAGTTTTCCTGTATGAGTGATGTGCAAGGTCACCGCAGCGTATGCATATCGCATGTACTTTAGTTACATATTCGGCACAGGCCAGTAATGAAGCCATGGGTCCGAATGGTCGTCCTTTGTAATCCATATCCAAGCCCGCAATAATAACGCGTATGCCTTTATTGGCAAGGGTT
>JAEUTS010000068.1 GCA_016787005.1 Bacteroidia bacterium | reverse complement strand
AATATTCTTCATTCCTTGTTCGATATTCGACATTTTTTAACCTTCAATTACGCCAATAGGGGATTGTAGATTTATGAATGATAAGCCACAAATAAAACTTACGCCTGATCAGGCTTTACCCAAAGCCGAATCGTATTGCGCATACCAGGAGCGCTGCCAGCAGGAGGTGCGCGATAAGTTGTATGAATGGGGGTTGTGGCCCGAAGCTGTCGAAACAATTATTGCACGTTTGATAAACGATAAATACCTTAATGAAGAACGTTTTGCCAAAGCGTTTGCCGGCGGCAAATTCCGTATTAAAAAGTGGGGCCGGGTAAAGATAAGACTGGAATTGAAACGGCGGAAAGTAAGCGAGTATTGTATAAAACAGGCGTTAAAAGAGATTGATGAAAAAGCGTATATACAAACATTGAAAAAAGTTCTTGATGACCGTTCTAAGAAAGTAAAACAAAGAAAATCAATAAGGCGCAATTACATGCTTGGTCAATATGCCGTTTCAAAAGGGTTTGAGGCCGACCTGGTTTGGGATATTATAAGGGAGACTTTCGAATAACCAGTTTTATCTAAAATAAAAAATCCCGTCCGGAATACCTGTACGGGATTTTTTGAACATAATCTCTCTTCCCATTTGGAAAGAGCCGGTGATGGCTACATTGGTCTTAATCCGCCAACACTTTTCGGCTCCCTAAAGCCGACTAATAAGGCTACACAACCTCTTAATTTTTTCTCAACAAGTGGCACGTTTATTTCCACAGTTAATTCCTGTGATGAATCAACATTGAAATCCCATGTGCCGTTGGTGCTTTCTGCGCTGTTATACACTTCATTATTATCCTCATCAAGTACACGAAAGGTCACTTTTCCAAGCTTTTCCTCAAATGCCAATGCAAGGCGATAAGTAAGTCCTTTGTAACAGGATATTTTAAAATCGGCAACTCCTCCTTCAGGGAGAGAAACGCTGTTCATTTGTCCGTTGTGGGTAAAAGGAGAAAGTTTTCCCAGGTTTGCTTTTACAATGCTTTTACATTGGGCAAAACTTATTGCGTTGAAGGCACTAATTAAAACAAATAGGCCGATAATTTTCTTCATCCTGTTCATAGTTGTGATATTGATGGTTAAGTATTTACTGAATTATTTTGTTCCTGATGATCTCAACTTTGTCCGATATCGCTTTAAGTTGTTCCGCACTCATTGTGATCTTTTTCTTCACGCCAATAGTAGGCACAGGGCTTGAAGGATCAACTTTGTCTGCCGGCTCTTTTTTTACTTCAAGCACATCAAACTGAGCTTTGATCTCTTTCAGGTCATTCAAAACAGATGTTAGCCCCTGTTCCGAACCAAAACTTTCAACAAGGCTGATAAGGTTGCCGATGGAATTTTTTTGTTCCGCAACACGTTGTATGATTTCCTGGTGTTTGGTTACATTAGCTATACGAGTGGCAATGTAAAGGCCCTCTATCCATCCGCCGGCAGCTACCATAGCTGATGCTGCAGGGCGTTCATTTTCCTTGAAGTAGGAGTCTGCGTCGAGGCTGGCTTCCGCAACAATTGTTAACAATGAGTCGCGGTTATTGATATTGGTTTTAAGACGTTTGAAAGTTGCTTCGCCAAAAGCTTCACTTATACCCAGGCTTGTCGACAATGTATTGGCGCATTTAAAATATTCCGCCGATTCCTGTGTTTGTTCAAAAATACTGGAATAAATAAGGTCTGTTCCGTAGATCCCAAGGTTAAGTGCCTTGCTGTCGTTTGATACATACTTCGACACATTGCTTACGGGGTTGAGGTGCGTTTTGTCGAATGTGGCGCCCGACATTTTCATAAGTGCAGCGGCCTCAACAGGCGATGGTAATGTGTATAAAATTTGCTGTGCATTTGCCAGCTCTTTTGAATTGTTATTTGCAGATGTGGTATCAATAGCCGTTACATCGCTTTTCCCGGAATCCGACCCGCAGGCGAACAGAAAAAGCGAAGCGATGACTAAAACGAAAATGTTTCTTTTGAGCATGGTTCCGAGGGTTAGGTTGACAAACGTACATGATTTTTTTCAAAAAAACACATAAAATGGGCTGAAAAATCGCACTTGTGCCAAATGCGTCCATTGTTATAATAATGTAGAACGATATTTGAATGAAACCCTTCGTTATCAGGGGTAACGTCGGACAATTTTAGAACAAAAACGTTTGACATTAAGTTAATATTGAATGATATTGAAACAGATTGC
>JAEUTS010000066.1 GCA_016787005.1 Bacteroidia bacterium | reverse complement strand
AAGGCCTAAATTTAGGGGGAATTTATTAAAGTACAGTGGAAATTAGTCTGGATTAGTTCATTAAACAGGTAAAGGATTATATAATATTTGGGATCCAAACATGACACCAGAACGACAAGCGATTGCAAAAAAAATAAAAATAAAGTCGGAAGAGTTCCTAACAGAAAACGAAAATATTGCTTGAACACCCTTACACCAAATTCTTGCAATAAACTGTTAGCTCAGATTTAAGGACAAAGAATTAATAAATGACTCCCGACATAAAAGAGATAAGTAGTATCATAGGACAGGGAAAGCACTTTTCCATTGCCAAACCATTGATAAATCTTTTGTTTGTTGGTAATATGCATAAAAATGCTTGTTTTGTTCCTTTTTTTAACTTTTTTCATCAAAATACTGCCATTTCTCTCATTTTTTACCCAAAACCCCAAAAAACCCCCTTTATTTTTACAATATCTCCCCTAATCTTATAACTTTGCGCACCTTTATTTTTGGTTTTACCATAGTACAATGGCCGGTAAAAGAAAATATATTATTTCGTTCAGTGGCCTGAGTCTTGGTAAGCATGAGTACGAGTATAATCTTACTGATAAGTTCTTTGAAGCATTAGAGTATTCTGAAATTAAAAAGGGCGATGTTCGGGTTGATGTGCGGCTTAACAAGCAGTCAACCATGCTCATTCTCGACTTTATTGTCCGGGGTGAGGTAACAGTTCCTTGCGACCGTTGCGGTGATGATTGCAAGGTAAAGATAAAGGGGGAGTACCAGTTGTTTGTAAAACATGTTGGGACCACCGATCTTAATGAGAAGCCTGAGGAAGATATAATAGCACTATCGGCCAACGATGGTGAACTGGATATCGCTCATCAACTATATGAATACACAATACTGTCGCTTCCAGCTAAACGCGTTCATGAAAAAATGGCCGATTGCAATCAGGAAGTCATAAAAAAGTTAAAGGAAATAGAATTAGCAGAACAAAATCAAAGTCTTGACCCGCGCTGGGACAAGCTTAAAGACATTAAGTTTAACAATTAAAAATAAAGTAAAATGCCAAATCCCAAACGAAGACATTCAAAAGCAAGAACAAGATCGAGAAGAGCTCATTTTAAAGCTCACGGAAGCGCTTTAACTACTTGTCCGACAACAGGCGAAGTTCACCTTACACATCGTGCTTATTGGCATGACGGAAAACTTTACTATAAAGGTAAAGTGGTAATGGAAAAGGCTGCTGCTTAATTAAGCAGGATGTTGCCATCTTAAATTGTTCCGGTTATTCTGAAGGAATTAATCTTCTCAAACTACAATTAATTGATGAACATTGGTATTGATGTTATGGGCGGCGATTTTGCTCCTGACGCGGCTGTTTCAGGAGCTGTGTTAGCTTTTAAAGAACTTCCCAAATCTGTCCGCATTGTACTTATCGGTGATAAGGAACAGATCACCCCGATCCTTATGAAAAAGGGCGTTGATCCTGCCGATTTTGACATTGTTCACTCCACTGAAGTTATAGGTATGGGGGAACATCCTACTAAGGCATATTCTCAAAAACCCAATTCCACAATTTCTCTTGGCTTTAAAATGCTTAAGGATGGTAAGCTTGATGCTTTTGCCAGTTGTGGTAATACCGGGGCGATGCTGGTAGGTTGTATGTTTACTATTAAAAGTATACAAGGAGTTATTCGTCCGTGTATTACATCTTTGCTCCCAAAATTTAAAGGAGGATTCGGAATCATTCTCGATGTTGGTACTAATGCTGACTGTAAACCCGATGTTCTTTATCAATTCGGAGTACTGGGTTCACTTTACACAAAATATGTTTACGGGATTGAGAATCCTAAAGTTGGCTTGCTGAATATAGGAGAAGAGGCTGAAAAGGGGAACCTTGTGTCGCAGGCAACTCACACATTAATGAAAGATTCCAAAGATTTTAATTTTATTGGCAATATAGAGGGCCGCGATATATTTAATGACAGGGCTGATGTAATAGTATGTGATGGATTTACGGGTAATGTAGTACTAAAGGAGGCCGAGGGATTTTACTATATGATAAAGAAACGCGGCATTAAAGACGAATACTTCGATCGTTTTAATTATGAAAATTACGGAGGAACGCCCGTTTTGGGGGTTAACGCAAACGTAATCATTGGTCATGGTATATCAAATGAGATAGCTTTTAAGAATATGGTATTGTTGTCAAAAAATATTACTGAAGCCAAACTGGCCGAAAAAATTAAACAAGCATTTACTTAATAATTCCTTTCGTCTTAGGCGGAAGGTCAGGAAGGGTATGACTAAAATAACAGCTGCCATTACCGCAATTGGAGGATATGTTCCGGATTATGTGCTCAGTAATCAGGAACTGGAAAAAATGGTACCCACTACTGCCGATTGGATAGAATCCCGCACCGGTATCAAAGAACGGAGGATATTAAAGGGAGAGGGTTTGGGGACATCGGACATGTGCGTGAAAGCTATTGAAGAGCTCTTGAAAAAGCGCGGAATATCTGCACTCGATATAGATCTTGTAATTGTGGGGACTGTCACTCCCGATCATGTTTTTCCGTCCACTTCAAATATTGTGTGCAATAAAATTGGCGCAAAAAATGCGTGGGGGTATGATATCTCCGCGGCCTGTTCGGGATTTGTTTTTTCACTTGCTACAGGCGCGCAATTTATCGAGACAGGCAAATGCAAAAAAGTCATTGTTGTTGGTGCTGATAAAATGTCGGCTATCATTGATTACCAGGATCGTTCAACCTGCATTATTTTTGGTGATGGAGCCGGAGCGGTCCTGCTGGAGCCCAATACCGAAGGGTTTGGGATAATTGATTCTATACTGCATGCTGATGGATCAGGTGCGCAATACCTGCATCAAAAGGCCGGTGGATCAGTGAAACCTCCCACACATGCTACCATTGATGCGAAAGAGCACTATGTTTACCAGGAAGGGCAGACTGTTTTCAAACAGGCTGTTGTAGGTATGGCCGAGGTATCAGCCAAAATTATGGAGCAGAATAAACTTACTTCGGGAGATATAGCATGGTTGGTTCCTCACCAGGCCAATAAGCGTATTATCGATGCCACCGCGAACCGCATGGGTCTGACCCTTGAAAAAGTGATGTTAAATATTCAAAAGTATGGAAACACAACAGCCGGAACCATACCTCTTTGTCTGTGGGATTACGAAAAGCAGTTGAAGAAGGGTGATAATATAATTATTTCAACATTTGGTGCCGGGTTCACGTGGGGTTCAGTTTATTTGAAGTGGGCATATAATTCTTAAAAAGGTACTATTAGTGTAGTCCCGAAATTATTGTTAAATTCAATCGAACAATCAAGCAGTCGTTTTAAATTAAAAATTGGCACATATGAAAATAACCGAAATTCAGGATCTGATAAAGTTTGTTGCTAAATCGGGGGTTAGTGAAGTGGAGCTTCAAACCAAGGACGTAAAGATTATTATTAAAACAAAGAATGGGAATGGAAAATATGCGGAAACGCCGGTCATACAGGCTAATGTTCCGGCTATAACAACTCCGGCAGCGCAAGTTGTTGTTTCTCCGGCAGCTCAACCTGTTGCGGCAGTTACACCCCCGTCAACGGCTGAGAAAAAGGCAGCAGCATCCGCGGCTGAAGATGCGAAATACGTTACCATTAAATCTCCAATGATCGGCACTTTTTACAGGTCTTCCAGTCCTGATAAACCTCCATTCGTAAATATTGGCGATGAGGTTGCTCCTGGGAAAGCGGTTTGTATCATAGAAGCTATGAAACTATTTAATGAGATTGAAAGTGATGTAAAAGGGAAGATCGTAAAAATATTGGTGAATGACTCTACTCCGGTGGAGTATGATCAGCCATTATTTCTGGTAGATCCAAGTTAACATCATTCCGGATAAAGTGATCAGGTCGTTCCAGATTTGGAAAGATTCCTCACTACGTTTGGAATGACAAACTGAATAGACATTATGTTCAAAAAAATCCTAATTGCCAACCGCGGAGAAATTGCATTACGTGTAATACGTACCTGCAAAGAGATGGGGATACAAACCATCGCAGTTTATTCGACTGCCGATAAGGAAAGTTTGCACGTTAAATTTGCCGATGAAGCAGTTTGTATCGGTCCTCCATTGAGCAAAGACTCTTATTTAAATATGCCGAATATTATTTCGGCAGCCGAAATTACTAATGCTGACGCTATTCATCCCGGTTACGGGTTTTTATCTGAGAATGCCAAGTTCTCAAAAATATGTAAAGAACATGATGTGAAGTTTATAGGCGCATCTCCGGAAATGATCGAATCCATGGGAGATAAAGCATCTGCCAAATCAACAATGATAAAAGCAGGGGTGCCTTGTAT
>JAEUTS010000062.1 GCA_016787005.1 Bacteroidia bacterium | reverse complement strand
CCCTTGAGTGCGGCATTTTTTAAAATTTCATTCACAGCTTCTTTGTCTGTTTCTTTTTTTACTGTGAGAGCAAGTATAGCCAATGAAACATTTGGGGTAGGAACACGAACAGAATTAGCCGTAAGTCTACCTTTTAAAACGGGTAATACCTTTGTAATGGCGCTTCCAGCACCGGTTTCTGTAATAACCATATTCAATGCAGCCGAACGGCCTCTGCGGTGTTTCGGATGATAATTATCCAGTAAATTCTGGTCGTTGGTATAGGAGTGAATGGTTTCGATATGTCCATGATCGATCCCTAAACTTTCTTCGATCACTTTTAATACAGGAATGATAGCGTTGGTTGTGCAGCTCGCCGCTGAGAATACCTGTTCTTTCTCTATTTCAAGTTTCGATTGATTTATGCCATAAACAACATTGGGAATATCACCTTTGCCCGGTGCTGTTAACAAAACCTTGCTGATGCCCTTTGATTTAAGATGTTTGGATAAACCTGCGCGATCGCGTGCTACGCCTGTATTGTCAATCAATAATGCATTCGTAATTCCATAGGATTCGTAATCAACCTCGTCCGGGTTTTTAGCCGCAATCATTTTAACAGTATGACCGTTTATTATCAGGGCTTTGTTTTCCAGATCCTCAATAATAGTTCCGGGGAAAGGGCCGTGCACAGAATCTGTCTTTAAGAGGTCGGCACGCTTGGTGATATCTTCATTGGAGTTTGAACGTGTAACAATGGCCCGCAGACGAAGTTGCATTCCTTTTCCGGCCTGTGCGATAATTTCACGCGCCGCTAAACGTCCGATGCGTCCAAAGCCATACAACACCACATCTTTAGGTTTTAATTTATTTTTTTCTTTGCCGATAAAGCCTTCTAATTTTTTTCCGACAAAATCGCCTGCTGTTTTATAATTCGCTTTTTCATTTAACCACTCACTGCAAAGGCGGCCAATATCAATGCGGGAAGGGGCGAGGTTGAGTTTTAACAATTCATTAGCCAGCATAGCCGTATCAAAAATAGTAATGGGCTGCTTTACCATTTGCTTGGCATACAGATGCAGGTTCATAATCTCGCTCGAACTTCTGTCAATGAGCTGATTACGGAAAATGATAAGTTCAACAGATTTTTCAAACCACAGATCACCTACCGCTTTAATAAGATCAATTGCCGCTTTTTCCTGTTCTATCCAGGAGCCCAATTCGCTTTCGTAAGTGCTTTTCTTTATCATAGGTTCAATTGCTATAGCCATCGTTATTTTTTTTAAGATTAAACAGAGAGGATCATTGTTAAAATAAAAAGAGGAAAGGGATAGAAATCCATTTCCTCTTTTGTGTGAATTAATATAACCACATATTATCCTAAGTAAGCTTTAAGTAGTTTACTGCGTGAATTATGGCGCAGCCTGCGTATAGCTTTCTCTTTGATCTGACGAACACGTTCACGGGTAAGATCGAATTTTGCTCCGATCTCTTCCAGCGTAAGTCCATGATTTTGTCCGATGCCAAAAAATAACTTGATCACATCGCGCTCGCGGTCGGTCAACGTTGAAAGAGAACGTTCGATCTCACGCTGCAATGATTCATTCATCAAACCATTATCAGCTTTTGGTGAATCAGGGTTGATTAATACATCCAGTAGGCTATTGTCTTCACCATTTACAAATGGAGCATCCATTGATACATGACGGCCCGACACACGCATGGTATCAGCAACTTTATCTTCAGGCAGATCAAGCAGGTTCGAAAGCTCTTCCGCACTTGGCTCACGCTCAAATTCCTGTTCGAGTTTTGAGAACGCTTTATTGATTTTGTTCAATGAGCCAACCTGATTCAAAGGCAAACGAACAATACGTGATTGTTCAGCCAATGCCTGAAGGATAGATTGACGGATCCACCATACGGCATATGAAATGAATTTGAAACCGCGGGTTTCATCAAAACGTTTGGCGGCTTTTATAAGGCCAAGATTACCTTCGTTAATTAAATCGGGTAAACTTAATCCCTGGTTTTGATATTGTTTGGCAACAGAAACAACGAAACGCAAGTTGGCTTTTGTAAGTTTTTCAAGTGCTATCTGGTCGCCATCGCGGATGCGCTTGGCCAATGATACTTCTTCTTCAGCCGTAATAAGTTCCTCGCGTCCGATTTCCTGAAGATATTTATCAAGAGATGCGCTTTCACGGTTGGTAATCGATTTGGTTATTTTTAGCTGCCTCATGTGTTTGGTTTACGATGTTAAATAACATCTAAGTTT
>JAEUTS010000054.1 GCA_016787005.1 Bacteroidia bacterium | reverse complement strand
AAAGATTTTATCACAACACTTGATGATCCGGCTGACCGGAAAACGGTGTTCGACCTGGTAAAAAATGCATGCAGGGAACGTATTTATCCTGTTGGCCGCCTCGACCGCAATACAACAGGTGTTTTGCTTTTGACCAACGATGGTGACCTCACCAAAAAACTCACTCATCCCAAACACGGTATAAAAAAAGTGTATATGGTCACCCTTGATAAGCCACTCAACAAACCCGATTTTGATGAGATCGCCAACAACGGTGTTACGCTTGAAGACGGGCATATAAAGCCCGATATGATCAGTTATGTTGGTGACGGAAGCAGCAAGAAAGAAGTCGGACTTGAAATACACAGTGGCCGTAACAGGGTGGTGCGCCGGCTGTTTGAGCAATTTGGCTATACTGTCGTAAAACTTGATCGTGTTATATTCGCCGGGCTCACCAAAAAAGATCTGCCACGTGGCAATTGGCGTATGCTAACTGATAAAGAAGTGAGCTATTTGAAAATGTTGGGGTAATTTACCCCGTTTGCATCAGAAAATTTTTAAGCAATGTTATTCCATTTCTCCCCGATACCTCCGGATGAAATTGCACACCATAAATATTTTCAGAAGGGTGTTTCATTGCCTCCACCTCATATTTTTCAGAGCGGGCCAAATGAATAAACCCTTTCGGTAAATTAATTCCTTCAGTATGATCTTCTGCAAATACAGGCGAATCCTGCAATCGATTAAATAAACTGTTTTGCGTTATAATACTTATCGGAACCGGTACTCTGACCGCATTCCCTTTAAAAATCTTTGCGCCATAAAGTAATCCGATTAACTGGTGTCCGAAACAGATTCCCAATACAGGAAGCCCGGCTGTTGTTATAAACCGATACTTTTCAAGATAAGGTTCTGAAGAAATTTCCGTTAAAAGGACGGGGGCTCCGCTCAAAATAAATCCCTTAGCGTTTTTGAAATCGATCGAATGATGTTCTTGCCATGGAATAACCTCACATTTATAACCAAGTGTTTCCACTGCACTTTTTATGTCAGGCGTTTTGCTACTGCCGAAATGAATGATGTAAATCATGGGCTACCCCACCTTTTCAATAGAAAAAAGTCAGGGTTATTTCTTTTTAATTACCGCGAACAGACTTCCTGTGTCGAGGTACCAGTATTTGTTTTTCAGCCCGAACAAAGCGGCGGCAGTTGTCGCAACCGTTTTCATCAATTTGAAATTATAGCGATCAAGCCTGTCAAGCAAAAATCCCGTATCGGCATATTGTCCGCTTGGTGAAGAATGTACTAATATTAAGCCGTAAGGCTCAATGGCTTTGGCCAGCGTACCCGGAGAAAAATATTGTATATGTTCCTGCGGCTTGTACTGGAACCACTTTTTACCAAACAGTTTACGTTGCGTTGAGCTAAAATCGGGAGTTATAAGTGCAATAATCCCATCGTCATCCAACAGCTCATGTAATTTCTTAAATGTCGTTTTCAGATCAGGAATATGCTCCAACACATCGAACATAGTAATAAGTTTGTATTTTTTACCGGAAGTAAATTCCTCAAATGGACGCTCAAACACTTTTATGTTTTTAGCTTTTACCTTTTCGATCATTTTTTTATCCAGCTCTATCGCTTCCACATCCCAACCCTTTTCACGCATTAATTCAAGGAAATGTCCGGCCGCGCAACCGATATCCAAAACCGGCCCTTTGTCCTTTGCTAAATACGGTTCAATTCCATCGATCCACTTTTGAAATGTCTTTAAACGAAGGTGCGATGTTAATTCATAATCCTGGTAGCCATAACCTTCCCCTGTATTGGTAAAATAATTTTCAGAATAAATCTTATACAGGTCGCTGTTTTTAATGCGGGGGTTAACAAAAACAAAATCGCAATCTTTGCACTGAACAATATCAAACCCTTTTACTTTATACAGAAGTTTATATTGCTCGCTTCCGCATACAGAACAGGGGTAATATGTAAGTTCAAATTTCATTGGATGGCAGCCGCACGTTGCAGGCATGAATTTGCCTTTATAGTATCGCCTAAGGCCTTGTAAACAAGAGCCATGTTACTAAGTGTACTCTTGTTGTAAGGATTTTTTGACAATGCCTTTTCATAAAACTTTGCCGCTGTACTATAATCACCTTTGTTGTGATAAACTGCACCTATATTTCCATAAGCGTCATTAAACAATGTATCGGTTTCAATTATTTTGGTGAAATACTGAAGAGCCTTGTCGTAATTTTTCATGTTAAAATAAAGCACTCCTGTGTTATTTAAAGCCATGTTATAATTGGGTCTCAGCTCAATTGCTTTGGCATATACTTTACGCGCGTTTGCGGTATCTCCCATATCAAAATAGGTTACGCCAAGATTATACCATATTTCAGCATCCTCCGAGTAAATGGCAATTCCCTTATAATACTCTTCCACCGATTTTTTAAAGTAATCTCCACGCTTAACCGGATCAGGCTCTGCTTCACCTTTTACACGACACTCACTTCCAACCGCAAAATGGGCACGGGCACTACCGGTAGAAACTTCCAATCCAGATGTGAACAACTCGTAATTATTTTTCCAGGCCTTGTTCCGGTCGACTGTTTTAAATCCATACAAAACCAATATGCAGCCCAGTAAAGCAAATACGGTCGACCTGTTCGGCCAGCTCATTGATTCCATTTCAACTTTCATGCCTTTCATTAACAGTAACACCAAAGCTATACAAAAACCAAGTGAAGGCACGTATAAAAAACGTTCGCCCATAGTGGCACCGATCTTTACTAAAAGATTAGATGAAAGAAAAATAGTAATGAGGAAAAACAGGATCGCGAATACATATACATTTCTGTCCTTAAAACGCAGCAATACATAGGCTCCCATTCCGAGATATAACGCGAGGGACACTAAAGCTTTCCAATCGGAAAAAGAAACAATGGGCACCTGGCTATATGAATAATCCCAGGTGAGGTTCACTGGGAATACCAACAACCAGATGTATTTACCCAGGATAACAAAGTTCGTCGCAAGCATATCCGCTGTTGTTTTGGCCGCCATCAAGCCGTTGTTCATTATAATTATTTTGTCCTTAAACGTAATGCTATCCAACACACTTGTACGAATGGCCATGTATATTAAAATAAGTGCGCCATAAGGCGCAGCAATACTGGTGATCTTTTTAACGGGCAGATCGGTGAAAAAGTAAAGTAACAATGGAACAATAAGAATAAATGTCAAACTATTTTCCTTACACAAAATAGAGGCGAAGAAAAACAAAAGCGACCAAAACAACTTTTTGGTCAGACGCATATTTTCAACATACGTCATCAGGTAGTAAAAAGAGAGCACTCCAAACAGCCAGCCGAGTATTTCATCACGGCTTTTTATGCTGGCGACAACCTCGGTATGTACCGGGTGAAACACAAATATCAAGGTAATAGCAAGGGACACATATGGGTTGTATTTTTTAAACATCTTTTGCAGCACCAGCAATAAAACAACACATGACAAACCATAAAAAATTACATTGAAGAAATGCTCAACATGAGGGTTGTTCCCGAATATAGCGGTGCTGATCATAAAATTTAACAGCACCAGCGGACGGTAGTTCGACTCATTAGCGTTATTAAACCCTACCAGCGAACCTTTATTAAAGAGGCTTGGCAAAGCGGAAAAACCCTGTTGAATGAAACTATTCTTCTTAGTATAAATATCATCATCGAGCGAATAATCGTGCTGAAGTGTGTTTGCATACAATAAAAATGCGGATGCGAAAACAACACCAATAAAACGCCATTTCAATTTTGCAAATGCAATTGAAGGCGCATTTTTAACTACCGGTTTAACGGGGTTTGTTTTTTTAGGATTTGCCATAAATCTGCATTCAAAAATAGAAAAAAGGAATCAACTTATAGTCAAATTACTTTATAACAAAGCCGCAATAAATGCTTCCATATAGCCTGTATACAAAGTTTTTTAGCCAAATTAAGGGCTAAATGTCATTTAAATTTCTACTTTTGGTAAGCATAATTTTATCATAAAATTCTCCTTTTATTATGGGTTTCATTTCAAGTATACAGGCACGACAGATCCTTGATTCACGCGGCAATCCAACTGTTGAAGTTGAAGTTATAACAGATACAGGCATTATGGGCAGGGCCGCTGTTCCATCTGGTGCATCAACCGGCGAACACGAAGCTGTGGAATTGCGTGATGGGGACAAAGGTGTTTACATGGGAAAAAGTGTATTGAAGGCTGTAAACAATGTAAATACTGTTATAAAAGAAGAAATAAATGGCATGTACGTTTTCGATCAGAACGCCATTGATAAAAAAATGATCGCCCTTGACGGCTCAACTAATAAAAGTACCCTGGGAGCCAATGCTATCCTTGGTGTTTCGCTGGCCGTTGCCAAAGCTGCAGCTGAGGAAGCACGCCAATCGTTATACAGATATGTCGGAGGAATTAATGCCAACACTCTTCCAATTCCTTTAATGAACATTCTCAATGGAGGTGCTCATGCCGATAACAGTATCGATTTCCAGGAATTTATGATCATGCCGGTTGGCGCTGAAACCTTCAGTGATGCCTTACGTATCGGTACCGATATTTTTCACACCCTTAAAAAAGTTTTGAAAGATAAGGGCTATTCCACCAATGTGGGTGATGAAGGAGGCTTTGCCCCTGACATCAAATCGAATGATGAAGCAATCAAGATCGTTCTTAAAGCTATTGAAACTGCGGGTTACAAACCGGGTCATGATATATTTATTGCCATGGACGCGGCTGCATCTGAGTTCTATGATGCAAAGACTAAAAGTTATCATTTTAAAAAATCGAGCGGTGAAAAATTAAAATCAGCCGAGATGGTTGATTTTTGGGTTGACTGGGCAAAAAAATATCCCATTCTTTCAATTGAGGATGGATTGGCTGAAAACGATTGGGATGGATGGAAGTTACTTACTGATAAGCTCGGCAAAAAAGTACAACTTGTTGGAGATGACCTGTTTGTGACCAACGTAAATTTTTTACAAAAGGGAATTAGCAACAGTGTAGCTAACTCTATATTGGTTAAGGTAAATCAAATTGGTACGCTCACCGAGACCGTTAATGCGGTGCAGCTTGCGCATAACAATTCGTATACCAGTATCATGAGTCATCGTTCAGGCGAAACCGAGGATACAACTATTGCTGACCTGGCTGTTGCATTAAATTGCGGTCAGATCAAAACAGGCTCCGCTTCCCGCTCCGACAGGATCGCGAAATACAACCAGCTGCTTCGCATAGAAGAACAATTGGGAGAAGCCGCAAGATTTATTGGTAAAGATTTTAAATTTATAAAGTAAAAAGTTACTGGTTGTTGGTTGTCAGTTGTTAATTGACGCACCAAATAACCATTAACTATACGAACCAACAACATTTTACCATGGATACACTCAAAGAAAAATTTGCCGCGAAAGCCCTGCCAATGGCTGCTGAAGTTAAAGCCCTTATTAAAGAGCATGGCGATAAAAAACTTGGTGAATATACCGTTGCACAGGTATACCAGGGAATGAAAGGCATTATAGGTTTAGTTACCGAAACATCGAAACTCGACCCTGAAGAAGGAATTCGCTTTCGCGGATATACAATCCCCGAATTACGCGCACAGTTCCCCAAGTCGCCAAATGGCGGTACAGAACCATTGCCGGAAGGTGTTTTTTATCTGATGCTGACCGGGGAAGCACCAACTATGGATGATGTTACTAACATTGCGAACAATTGGGCGCGCAGAAGTATTGTGCCGAAACATGTATTTGACACTATTGATGCACTGCCGGCCTCTACCCATCCGATGACCATGTTCAGCATTGGGATTATGGCAATGCAAACTGAATCGGTATTTGCAGCCGCTTACCGTAAAGGAATGAGCAAAAAGGAATATTGGGATTACGCTTACGAAGATTCCATGAACCTCATTGCGAGATTGCCGCGTGTTGCCGCATACATCTACCGCAAAAAATATAAGAACGACGAACACATTGAACCCGATCCAAAACTTGATTGGGCAGCGAACCTTGCCCATATGATGGGGTACGAGGATTTTAACGTGAAACGACTCATGCGCATGTATATGACCATACATGCCGACCATGAAGGCGGAAACGTATCAGCACACACAACTCATCTGGTAGGCTCCGCGTTAAGTGATCCTTACCTTAGTTTTGCCGCTTCAATGAATGGCCTTGCAGGTCCATTACATGGATTGGCTAACCAGGAAGTGATACTATGGATCATGCACATGCGCGAACAATTAGGCGGGGGCTTGCCAACCGAAAAACAAATTGCCGATTTTATCAAAAAAACGCTGGAAGAAGGAAAAGTTGTTCCGGGTTATGGACATGCCGTGTTGCGCAAAACAGATCCACGCTTTTCTGCACAACAGGATTTCTACCATCGCTATATTGCAATTGACGGAAAGAAAGATGACCTGTGCGAGATCGTTCAATCCATTTATAAAGTTGCCCCACCTATTTTAGAAAGCACAGGTAAAATAAAAAATCCATGGCCGAATGTTGATGCGCACTCCGGCGCATTACTTATGCACTTTGGTATTACTGAATTTGATTTTTATACTGTCTTATTTGGGGTATCGCGCGCGCTTGGCGTGCTCGCATCACTCGTATGGGACAGGGCGCTCGGCCATCCGCTTGAACGGCCAAGTTCCATTACTACAGAAGGACTTAAGAAAAAGCTGGGAATTGTGACAGTGAAATAAGACCTCAACGCATGGTTCAGTAAAATAAGGAGCTTGATTCATCGGCTCCTTTTTTATTGATCTTTTATTTTTGCATTCATTAACTTTGACTTAAAGATATGTCCTACAAAAGTCTTCAGCATTTTATCGACCAACTCGACAAATCCGGCGAACTCATCCGGATAAAAGAATACGTAAACCCCGAACTGGAGATCGCTGAAATAGTTGACCGCGTTTCAAAATCATCCAACCTGCCTGCCGGACAGGCAGGCAATAAAGCTCTCCTGTTTGAAAATACCGGAACAGATTTCCCTTTGCTTATCAATTCAATGGGCTCCTACAAACGCATGTGCATGGCTCTTGGCGTTACTGATCTGGATGATATTGCGAAAGAAATTGAAACATTATTCAAAAAACTGGCCGGCCCTAAAGAAAATATTCTCGATAAGTTGAAAATGCTTCCTATGTTGGGAGAAATTTCATCATGGATGCCTAAAATCATCCGCGGCAAAGGCGAGTGCCAGGAGGTGATCATGAAGGATCCTGACATCACAAAACTCCCGGTGATGAAATGCTGGCCTGAAGATGGTGGAAAATTTATCACATTGCCAATAATAAATACCAAAGACCCTAACACAGGAATCCGCAATGTGGGCATGTACCGCATGCAGGTTTTTGGTCCGAAACTAACAGGTATGCACTGGCACAAGCACAAAGTATCAGCAGGACATTTCAATGAGTACAAAAAACTGGGAATGAAAATGCCGGTTGCCGTTGCGCTTGGCGGCGATCCTGCATATACGTATGCCGCTACAGCCCCGCTTCCGCCTAATGTTGATGAATATATGCTGGCTGGTTTTCTACGCAAAAAAAAGGTAGAACTGGTAAAGTGCTTAACGCAGGACTTACATGTTCCCGCTGACGCAGATATAATTATTGAAGGCTATGTTGACCCCAATGATGAGTTAATACTTGAAGG
>JAEUTS010000050.1 GCA_016787005.1 Bacteroidia bacterium | reverse complement strand
ATAACTATCTGGGATCGTTGGGGATTGCAAATGTGGGAAGGAACAGGATTAACCCCTGATGCCGTTACCGGATTCTTCAATACCTGGGAAGGAAAAACAACTTCAGGTAAAGAATGTCCTGATGGAACCTACTACTACATGTTGAAAGCGTATAAGTTTGATGGTGACATCGTAGAAGACAAAGGATTTATATCGCTTGTGAGATAACTTCCAAGGGTATCAAAACCCTTAACAACAAAGAAAAACCCCGACAAATTTGTCGGGGTTTTTCTTTGTTCGCTATTTTCATTTGAGACTCATTTCATTTTCAGAATGGTACCATTACCCCATTACAAATCAATGCCATTAAGTTAAGCCCGAAGGGCTTGAATATAAACGGGCAGACAGGTCACCTCCGGTGAAGCCAGAGGACAAACACTAAAAAGTAATGTGTCAACCCGCCTCAAGCGGGCTGAATGTCTTTAACATCAATATATTCAACCCTTTCAGGGTTGGAGACCATTTGTGTCCGAAACCCGTTAATATTTCGCCCCTCTGGGGCTTTAAAAAAATTGTGTAAATTATTTCTACAAAGATTCCGTCGCTATGCGGCTCTATATTACTGATATTGTTTGGCTCCAGCGGAGCCTAATCTTTGTAGAAAATGTTAAATAATAATTACTAAAGCTCCGTTAGGAGCGAAATCTTATACCAACTTGCCATCAAGTCTAACAAAATAAATCGCGTACTTGATGGCTTAATTGGTATAATGCCTCGCGTATTTGGCATTCTTGTTAGCAGCATGGTATTACACGTTTCGGATACTAATGGTTGGAGACACTGCCATTAAATACCCCCCGATTGCATCGGGGGGTATTTATATTCAAGCCCTTCGGGCTTATTATACTATAAGTAGTTGCCCTTAACTTAATGGCATTGAATTATAAATAAAATTGGGAAATTGTTGGATTTTAAAAAGTTGGAAGCCAGAATACTTCAAGCTTCGGACTTCCAACTTCCGACCGGTAAATGCACCTATGTCGAAATCTATCTTGTTCGCAGTACAGAGTACTACGAAGCTCTGTAATGAGCGTAGTAGTATATGTTTATACAAAACAACAATTCCTATGCGTCTATCTTCGCGTATTTCGCGTTCTTCTCAATGAACTCTCTGCGAGGCGGAACCTCATCTCCCATTAGCATGGAGAATATCCTGTCCGCTTCAGCGGCGCTATCAATAGTGATCTGGCGCAATGTGCGGTTATTAGGATTCATAGTGGTATTCCATAACTGTTCGGCATTCATTTCACCCAAACCTTTATAGCGCTGCACGTTTACGCTGCTTTCCTTGCCCTCTCCTCCTATTTCACGGATGGCCATATCGCGCTGCTCTTCATTCCAGCAATAGCGCTGATTATTACCCTTTTTAACAAGATAAAGCGGTGGTGTCGCGATATAGATATATCCGTTCTCGATTAATTCCTTCATATAGCGGAAAAAGAAGGTCATTATGAGTGTGGTGATATGGCTTCCGTCAACATCCGCGTCGCACATAATAACGATCTTGTGGTAACGGAGCTTGTCAAGGTTCAATGCCCTGTCATCTTCCGCTGTACCGCGTGTAAGACCAAGTGCGGTGAACATATTCCTAATCTCCTCATTCTCATATATTTTATATTCCATAGCCTTTTCCACGTTCAATATCTTTCCACGAAGAGGAAGAATGGCCTGAAAGTTCCGGTCACGACCTTGCTTTGCTGTTCCACCCGCCGAATCCCCTTCAACAAGAAATATTTCACAGGCTGCGGGATCGTTATTGGAACAGTCGGCCAGTTTACCCGGTAATCCTGTTCCAGTAAGTACATTTTTACGCTGCACCATTTCACGTGCCTTACGGGCAGCATGACGGGCAGTAGCGGCCAGGATAACCTTATCGACGATGAGTTTAGCCTGACGGGGGTTTTCTTCAAGGTAATTTGAAAGCATCTCACTGACTGCTGTATCCACAAAACCCATTACCTCGCTATTACCCAATTTGGTTTTCGTTTGACCCTCAAACTGAGGCTCCTGAACCTTTACAGAGATAACTGCTGTTAAACCTTCGCGGAAATCATCTCCGCTTATTTCAAGCTTGAGCTTCTGGAGCAACCCGGCTTTATCTGCATAATTTTTCAGCGTCCTTGTCAATCCCCTGCGGAAGCCTGCCAGGTGGGTCCCTCCTTCATGGGTATTAATATTATTTACATAACTATGAATATTCTCTGTATAAGATGTATTATACATCATAGCAACTTCCACAGGCATACCCTTATCAGTTTCCATGTAGATCACTTCAGGGATAAGCTTTTCACGGGTAGCGTCAAGATAAAGGGCAAACTCTCTTAATCCGCCTTCCGAATAGAATGATTCGGTAGTATAGTTACCCTCTGCATCTTTTGTGCGCTTATCTGTTAAATTGATGCGAATGCGCTTATTTAAAAAGGCCAATTCACGCATACGGGTAGCTATTGTTTCGTAGTTATACTCACTTACAGTGAAAATACTGAGGTCAGGCTTAAATGTTTGTATTGTTCCCCGGAACGTAGTTTCTCCGATTTCCTTCACAGGATATAAGGGCTTGCCTTCTGAGTATTCCTGAACGTATATTTTACCCTGCCGATGCACCTCTGTTTTCATATGGGAAGACAAGGCATTGACACATGAAACCCCCACACCATGGAGTCCACCTGATACCTTGTAACTATCTTTATCAAATTTGCCACCGGCATGCAGGATAGTCATTACTACTTCCAATGCTGATTTTTTTTCTTTAGCATGCATATCGGTTGGTATACCCCGCCCGTCATCCTTAACGGTCACCGAATTATCTTCATTTATAAAAACATCAATATTTTTACAATGACCCGCCAAAGCCTCGTCAATAGAGTTGTCTACAACTTCATACACCAGATGGTGCAATCCTTTGAAGCCAATATCACCAATATACATGGCCGGACGCTTACGAACTGCTTCTAATCCTTCAAGTACCTGTATACTGTCGGCACCATAATTTTTTGAGTCGGTTTCTTTCACAATTTCTTCCATAATTCAGGGTAATAATTTAGTTTAAAGTTTAAGCTTAAATTTACTCATTTTTAACGGGTTAGGACCCATTCAAAGCCCAATAAAATCAGGTATTTTATTAACATTTTTATGTTGATTTTTCGGTCCTTTTTTTGAAATTTTCCGGAGGATTTATCCGAATTTTTACACCTTAAAAAGAGCTCTGAAATGGATGAAATTATGCCCTTATTTTAAGAAAAAACAATGCGTAAATTTGCAATAAGCCGCCTGCCGATTTATGTACCTTTACGGGTCGCTATAGACCCCAATCGAACCCTTTTTTATGCTTAACAGGACATATTTTTGTTTATACATTACAGATTATACCGAATTAGATTATTATATGCATTTTCAAAAAAATATATGGGGGAAAACCTGCCTGCCGGCAGGCAGGTTTAGAACTTTCGTGCTTTGGTGGCCAAAATCCAAATGCCACTAAAGCACAAAAACACTAAAACCCAACAAAAAAACTTATTCTATATAAACTCTATTAAACGGGATAAATTGTCGCATTTTGAAAACCCATAAATTTTCTTATCCCTCTCGCAGTATAAACACAGTTCTCCTGCTTCTTATTATTCTTGCCTTAATAATTGTTAAAATACCCTATTTGTCGTTACCCTATTACTGGGACGAAGCCTGGGTATACGGATCGGCCATAAGAGCCATGGAAGCCGCTCATTTAAGCTTACTGCCAGACGCCTTACCGATTAACTATTCAAGGGGACACCCCTTATTGTTTCATTTTACAGGGGCATTGTGGCTGCGGGTATTCGGCACCTCATTAATGGCAAGCCATATTTTCGCATTGCTTATTTCTGTCGCGCTTATCGTTTCAATATATTGGTTTGTAAAAAATATTTTTTCTGAAAGAGCCGGCCTGTTGGCTTGTCTTTTTATTGTACTTCAACCGATATTCCTGGCGCAATCGGTACTTGTGCTGCCCGAAATAATGCTGTCGCTTTTTTCATTACTTACCCTTTATTTTTTCATACAAAAAAGATGGATCGGCTACGTAATAACAGGAACACTGGCTTTATACACCAAAGAAACCGGCATAGTTGCTATTGCCGCAGCTATTGCCTGGCAGCTTACCGATATACTTTTCCTGAAAAGAAAAGAAGACGTTTTAAAAAATAAATTTGCCGGGTTATTAATCACTGTTTCTCCACTGGCTCTCATCGCGGTTTTCTTTATTGTCCAGAAGCAGGTGAACGGCTGGTATTTTTTTCCTGAACATATTGATTTTCTTTCGCACGATCTGAAAACATTCGGTGACAGGTTGGTCGCCTTTTCGGCCCAGCTGTTTGTGTACTGGGGGAAAAACCTGTTGAGCGTTGCTATTATTGTCTCGTTGTTTCTTTTCTTCTATTTGAAACACCGGCAGAATAACACACAAAACAAAACATTGCTGATACTTTCAATATACATTGTCCTGTTTCTTATTTCAAGTTCATTTAATTTTTACAGCGACAGGTATGTAATGAGCATGGTTGCGCCTTTTTGCATTATCGCAGCTTCACTTATAGATATCACATTCACAAAACGGGTTTTGGTGTATCTGTTTATTATAGCGTATGCAGCCCTGCAAATTTTTATGTATATACCACAAAAAACAAGCAGCGACCATAATTTAGGTTATGCCGATTGCGTAAAAGTGCATCAACAAATGGTAAACTACTGCACAGAAAACAAGTTGATGGACAGAAAAATTTTCACACACTTTTTAATGATGGCCAATTTAACAAACCCGTATTGCGGGTATATCAGCGATGAT
>JAEUTS010000049.1 GCA_016787005.1 Bacteroidia bacterium | reverse complement strand
AATAACAGGGCGCACCGCTGGAATATATACTGTCACTCTTACCGACAACAATAATTGCACGCTGACCGAAACCATAAACATTACACAGCCCCCGCAACTTACAGTTGTTGCAGACTCCGTAAACATAACTTGTTTTGGAGGCAATGATGGGCAGGTTACTGTCAGTGTAAGCGGTGGTACCGGTGCTTATTCGTTTGTCTGGTCAGTCGCAGGATCTCCAACAGGTAATACTGTAACAGGACTTTCTATTGGAACATATACTGTTACAGCAACTGACGGTAACGGATGTACAGTAACCGGCGTTACAATTGTTGGTGAACCCACCGCACTTTCGCTCAGTATGGGTAAAGCAGACCCCAATTGCGGACAAACCAACGGGAAGGCTTCGGTAAATGGATCTGGCGGCAATTCGGGTTACGTATATCAATGGGCACCTGTCGTGAGCTTAAACGATACGATTTTCAATCTTCCTAAAGGAATATATACAGTAACACTTACCGACTCAAAAGGATGTTCATTGACAGGATCAATACAACTTACTGAACCCGATGCAATAACTGTTTCTGTTAATTCAATAAATATAACCTGTAACGGAGCTAATAATGGAAATGCAAACGTGACGGCTTCGGGAGGCTCTGGAAATTATAATTATTCATGGAGCCCAGCAGGATCAACCGTATCAACGATCACAAATCTTTCTGCCGGCAAATATAAAGTAACAATAAAAGATATTGCCAATAGTGCATGCGTAGTAGTTGATTCTGTTGTTATATCGGAACCCGCAACGTTGAGTTCACCGGTCACCTCAACAAACGTAACCTGTTTTGGCAAAGGCGATGGTACTGCAACTGCTTCAGTAACGGGAGGTGGCGGCGTATACACATACACCTGGTCAAATACTTCAACCACGGCAACTATAAGCAATCTAACACCAAATGTGTATGCCGTAACAGTTACGGATAATAACGGATGTAATACAACAGGGTCTGTGACTATTTCCCAACCTGTAGTATTGGCGGCCGTGGCAAGTGGCGTAAATATTACATGCAATGGATATAACAATGGAAAAGTGTTTGTATTGGCTACCGGTGGCACTCCTCCTTACAATTACACATGGAATCCCGGAACCATACTCAGCGATACACTTAACAATCTTGCTCCGGGATCATATACTGTAACCGTAAGTGATATCAACAGTTGCACTTCCACAAGTGCAGTAAGTATTACAGAGCCTTCCGGCATGACACTTGTGATGAATCACACGAATACAGCCTGTGGTTCAAATATCGGAACTGCAAGTGTATCTGTAAGCGGAGGCACATCACCTTATACTTATTCATGGAATAATGGAAAAACTTCGGGTAGCATAAATACATTGTATAAAGGATTATATATAGTAACTGTAACCGACAATACAGGTTGTTCAAAAAGTGATTCAGCAAACGTAACCGAACCGAACGGAATTGTTATCTCATTTGCCTCTACAAATATCACCTGCAATGGAAGTAACGATGGAAAAATAACTGTAACCGCAACAGGCGGAAGCGGCTCTTACATTTACTCATGGGTACCTTCAGGAAATACGGCAACCTCTCTTAGCGGACTATCAGCCGGAAATTATGTCATTAAAGTTACTGACGCAACCAACCTTATCTGCAATTCGATAGACGCTGTAACCATTACACAACCCCCTGTTCTTTCAGCCGCGATGAGTCAAATCCCTGTATCTTGTTTTGGCGACAGTACCGGCTCGGCTTCGGTAACAGCTACCGGTGGGAATAGCCCGTATACTTATTCATGGACGGCAACAGGTTCCACTAATACAAGTATTACCGGTTTAAAACAGGGTATTTACACAGTAAATGTTACGGATAATAAAGGATGTACGGCAGCAGGAACAATAGCCGTTACGCAACCAACGGCTGTTACCGCAACTACTTCTATTAAGCAGGCCACATGCGGAAATTCAGATGGTGAAGCCTATGTGCATGCAAGTGGTGGAACAGCACCCTATGTCTATTCCTGGACGCCTTTATATACTGCCAATGATACACTTACAGGCCTTCTTCCGGGAAAATATTTTGTTTATACCAGTGATGATAACTTGTGTACCAGGAAGGACTCTGTAACAATAACATTAACAAATGGCATAAATACAAGTCTGACCGCAGTGAGCGCTACTTGCTTTGGCGATAAAGACGGATCCGCTTCTGTAACTGCAAACGGTGGATCAGGAATTTTCACCTTCCAGTGGGGACCTATCAATAACAGTAACCAGAATATTTTCAACCTTACACCCGGAATGTACACAGTTACTGTCACTGACATAAATATAAATGGCTGTATTAAAATTGACTCTATTCTCGTCCCGGAACCTCCCATTGTTGATGTGGCAATTTCCGTTACAAAGAGTGCTTGCAGTGGAAATAACAATTATGTCGCTACCGCTAACCCTTCGGGCGGAACACCCGGATATAATTTTACATGGAGCTTTGGAGGTACTAACCAGATTGAAACAGGTCTGATACCCGGTACTTATATTGTTGCAGTAAGCGATTCCAAAGGTTGTGATACCGCAAAAATATTCACGATAAACTCTTCATCTACTCCGTTCATTTTACCGCCGCTCAGAGTTAACCCAAAATGTAATCTACCCAGCGGGTCTATATCAGTAACTATTTTTGGCGGCATGACGCCTTACACTTATTCATGGAATCCTTCTATCAGTACCGGTCCTACAGCCACCAACCTGTCATCAGGCATTTACACCTTAACGGTTACTGATGCGTACAACTGTACCGATGCGCGGACAATCTCACTGATCAACACTGCTTTACCACCTAACGTAATTGCAAGCGCTGTTCCGGCCGTTTGCTTTGGCACAAGCACAGGTGGCGCAAGTGCCACAGCTAACGCAGGTTCCGTACCTTACACCTATTCATGGAGCCCAACTGGTGGCGGAGCAACTGTTACAACACCGATACCCGCAGGCATCTACACAATCATTGTGACCGATGCCCAGGCTTGTACCGCTACCGCTACCGCTACAGTTACGGAACCACCCGATATAGCGATCACAATAACAAAGTCAAATGTTTCCTGTTTTGGGGGAAGTGATGGAGTTGCGGCCGCTCTTGTCGGAGGCGGCACACCGGGTTACTCATACAGCTGGTCGTCGGGCGGCATAGCTCTGGTTGAAAACAATCTTTCTGCGGGACAGTACAATTTTACAGTTACCGATTCTCATTCCTGCACTAAAACAAATGCTGTAATTATTACTGAACCTCCCGTATTGGCTGCAACCGGTTCTGTGGTAAATAATGTTTTCTGTAACGGAGGAAGTAATGGTAGCATTAAAGCCTCGGCTACGGGAGGGACACCTTTCTATACGTATAGTTGGACACCGGCCGGAGGAACAGATTCTATTTCAGGTTTGCTACCGCAGGGCTCATACACCGTCAATATTACCGATAGCAAAGGGTGTACAACAACAACCTCGGCGGTGATCACTCAACCGGTACCCTATTCGGCCCTCACAGTTAAGAAAAATGTAAGCTGCTTTGGCGGCAATGACGGACAGGCAAAAGTTGTTATTTCAGGATCATCGGCACCTTATCTCTACTCCTGGGCACCAATGGCTAATTTCACCGACAGTGTCTCTAATTTAAAAGCAGGCACTTACACAATTTATGTAATCGATTCATTGGGTTGCCCTTTCACCTATATTGACTCTGTTACTCAACCTCCGAAGATCGTTATCACAACTACCATTACAAACTCATCCTGTACAGGCAGTGACAATGGTTTAGCCGGCGTAACCGCAATCGGAGGAACTCCGCCCTATAATTTCCTATGGCCATTCACCGGCAGTACTGCTGCATCAATTACAAATTTAGCACCCGGGTCATATAGAGTATATGTAACTGATGTAAACAATTGTATTGACAGCAGCTTTGCTCTGATAACAGAACCGACTCCGTTAAGTCTTAGCACCTCCGTCACTGATCTCGTATGTTACAATGATTCAACCGGAGTTGCATCAGTAGTTGCAAGTGGGGCAACACCATCTTACACCTATTCCTGGATGCCCGGCAGCTACACCGGTTCTGTTATCAGCGGGTTAGATGCCGGTTTATATACTGTTACTGTAAATGATAATAACGGATGTATTAAAGTGGACTCTGTGATTATCACACAACCTGTGCCGATCACAGGAAATGTCACTAAAACAGATGTATTGTGTTACGGACAAAAAACAGGTGGCGCGACAATCAATGCTGCAGGCGGAACACCCGGCTATTCATACAGCTGGAATACAGGGAATGTAACACCTACCATCACTCCCGTTTTTTCAGGAAGTTATAAATATACCATTACAGATTCAAAAGGTTGTAAACTAGCTGACTCAGTTATTATCAATCAACCCGGGCCTGTGCTGCTTACCGTTGCGGGTTCCCCGGTGAAATGTTTTAATGCATGTGACGGGCAGGCCGTTGTAACCCCTGCCAATGGTGTTCTTCCCTACTCTTTCGCCTGGTCGAACGGTGGGAATACGGCAAGTATAAGTAATCTGTGTGCCGGAGGTTATACAATAATTGTTACTGATGCCAATGGCTGCCTTGTTAGCACCAGTGTAACGATAACACAGCCCGCGCCATTAGTGTTAAGTCCGGGCAGCTCAACTGCCCATTGCAATATAAATGACGGTACCGCATCTGTAAGTGCGAGTGGAGCTTCTCCTCCATATAACTACCTGTGGAATCCTACAGGCAGCACGGCCACAACTGTTAGCGGCCTTGTCGCAGGCGACTATACGGTAATAGTTACAGACATCAATGGCTGTGTTGATTCTGCATTGGTTAACGTTGGCAACTCTAACGGGCCTGATGTAGCGATCGGAAGTTTTACAAATACAAATTGTCTGGGCATTTGTTCCGGCACAGCTTCGTCACAGGTGTCGGGCGGCACAGGTCCTTATACATACTCATGGAACACCGTTCCTCCGCAATTAACAGCTAATGCCCAAAACATGTGTGCCGGCGATTATTACGTTGCCGTAACCGATATATACGGCTGTATTGATACAGCTAATGTATCCATTAAAGCTCCAACAATCAATCTTATAGTTTCAGCCAGTGATACTGATGTTTGTATAGGACAAACAGTAAACCTGAATGTTGCCGCGTCAGGTGGAACTCCGGCATATCAGTTTACCTGGGACAATGGTGCTTTTATTGGGCAAAATTATTCGGTTAATCCGACTACAACTACCATATACACTGTGGTAGTTAAAGATGCTACCGGTTGTCCTTCTCTTCCGGTAACGATAAAAGTGAATGTAAAACAACCGCTCGTTATTACCGCTAATGCTCCGCCTCCTGCCGCCTGTCCGGGTACATCATTTACAGTATCAGTTACCGCTTCAGGCGGGAATGGCAATTACAGTTATACGTGGCAGCCGGGCAACTTCGTAGGAAACAGCATAATCGTTACACCGGGCGTAACTACAACCTATACTATTACAGGAAATGATGATTGCGGAACACCTTCGGATACTGCTCTTGTAACTGTAAATGTGTATCCGAACCCCATTGTTAATTTTATTGCGAGTGATTCTGCCGGTTGTTTAAATGTTTGCACAGACTTTACCGATCAGAGCACAGTGGCTGCCGGTTCAACAATTGTTTCCTGGCTTTGGGACTTTGGTGACGGAACAACTTCAACACAACAAAACCCCACTCATTGTTATAATATGATCGGTCTTTACGATGTTTCACTTACCGTAAAAACTGATAAAGGATGTACGCAGATACTTAACAAACCGAATTATATTAACATACTTGGTTTACCTGTAGCAGGATTCACTATGGATAGAAACTCGGTAAGTGTACTAAACCCGCTTGTTAATTTCACCGATCAGTCAACCGGTGCATTAAGCTGGAAGTGGGATTTTGGCGATGGCTCAGCACCCGACTCATTGAATTATGTTCAACACCCAAGGCATACTTATAAGGACACCGGCACATTCTGCATTTGGCAAATAGTAACAAATTATGATGCATGCAAAGATTCTATCAAACACTGTCTGCGCGTTTACCCAGAATACAGCTTCTATATTCCCAATGCCTTTTCTCCAAATGGTGACGGCATAAATGATAGCTTTAACGGGAAAGGGACCTACATCAGGGAATACAAAATGATGGTATTCGACCGTTGGGGCAACCTGATCTATGTAACAGATAGCCTGAACCTGGATTGGGATGGCCGCGCCAACCATGGTACTGAAATTGCCCAACAGGATGTTTATGTATGGAAAGTTGACCTTGTTGACGTATTTTACAGGGAACATAAATATGTCGGGCATGTTACACTGGTGAAATAGTGTTGACCTGCTTAAGGAAGTATTAATATATCCCCTGCCCGGACTTTTTAATAAGCAATCTCACTTTGCGCCTCAAAATCACAGTTTAGCGAAATAATCACCATTACAACGAACATTATACCATATAGTATTATTGCAATTTAAAAGGAAAATACGTACCTTAATCTATTATTTAAATAAAATATTTGTAATAAGAACAATGCGTATACTATCAGCATTTATAATTTGTTTAGCTATCGTATCCTGTAAAAAGGAAACGGTTAATTCTACGGCCCATAGTATTACTCTTAAATGTCTGGGGAGTAATACCAATACTATTGTTTATAATTTTGGCGATAGCGATATCGTTTTTAAGGGAACCATCGTTACTTCCTGGACAGTTGTAAGGGATATTAAAGTTGGGAAAGTGGTTACATTGAAACAAACTGCCGATACTCCCGGACCAAAGGCTGTTACGGTTACAATACTGGATGGAGAATCAAAAGTAGCTTACATGCAGAGTGATACTACCGCCTCTGTAACCTATACCGTAAGATAATATCACAGAATTATATTCTTATTCCAATAAGGCAGACATCATCCAGTTGCTCATTCGTTCCCTGCCAGTTTTTGAATGTATTAAGCAGTTTATCCTGTTGCTCTGTCATGCTGAACCGGGCTAAACTTAAAATACTTTTCTGAAGATTCTTAACCATGAATTTCTTGCCCTTCTCTCCTCCGAATTGATCAGCGTAACCATCAGAAAACATATACAAACTGTCACCGGCTTCTAATTGTATTACATGGTTGGTAAATGAGTTGTTGCCAACAATTTCATAACCCCCTATGGCACGCTTATCCGACTTCACCTCTTCAATATCCGCCCCATTTTTCCTGACGATCCATAGCGGGCGGTTTGCCCCGGCATATTCAACATTTTTTGTTTTTGTATTTATTTTACACAATACAATATCCATTCCATCTCTGGAGTCGGTAGTATCCTGCTTTAATGCCTTACGTATACCCTTATTAAGCGCATTTAGTATTTCTGAAGGCATAGTGATATCCTGCTCCGAAATTATTTTGATCAACTGTTCGTTACCAATCATACTCATAAAAGCTCCGGGGACACCATGCCCGGTACAATCGCACACTGCTATTACAACTTCATACTCGTTGAGCGGATGAAAAAAATAAAAATCACCGCTTACAATATCTTTGGGTAAAAACAGGATAAAATTATTTTTCAGATATTGCTGTATATTCTCTGCGGCGGGCAGAATCGAATGCTGTATGCGTCTCGCGTAATTGATGGAATCCCTTATCTCCTCATACGCAATTTCAAGCAACAATGATTTTTCGGTTATCACATTATTCTTTATCTCAATCTCTTCTTTTTGTTGGAGTATTTCAGCGTTAAACACGGTGAGTTTTTTGTTTGACCGTTTTATAGATATGTAACTATATATGGCTAACCCGCCAACAAGAACTGATAAAAGAGCGATCAGCAAAAAAAGTGTTTTAATTGATTTATCCCTTTCAATCTGAATTTGCTTCAGTTCGTTATCTTTATTAAGTGATTCGATCTGCAATTGCTTTTTGCCGGTTTCATACTTCGCCTGCAGATCGTCAATCGCTTTTAAATGATCAATATCGTTAAGACTATCTTTTAATTTGTAGCTGTATACCATTGTTTCAAAAGCCCTATTATGATCACCCATTCCCCTGTAACAGTCTGCCAGGTGGCTGTAAATAACAGGCTTTAATTCATTGGTTCCTAACTGTGTTGAAATGTCAAGCGCCCTGTTCAGGTATTTCTCTCCTTCTTTGTATTTTCCAAGACTATAGCAGGTTGAGCCAAGGTTGGAAAGTGCAAATACCTGGTCCCTTAAACTGTTCGCCGCTACAGCCTCCTTTAGCGACAACGTATGATAATATTCCGCCTTTTCGTATTGCTGCCGGTCATTATAAATTGTACCAAGACATGTATATGACGAAGACAAAGCAGAATGATTATTCTTCAGATTTTTTCTTATCGCAAGAGCCCGTTCATGATGAGCTAAAGAACTATCGAGCTTATTTATTTCATAATATATTGAGCCGATGTTTGTCAGGCAGGCGGCAATGGTCAATGAGTCTTTTTCTGAAACCGACAGATCATACGCCTCCTTATAACTCTTAAGGGCGTCATTGTAATTCTTCACTCCGGCATAAACTATCCCCATATTCAGCCTCGAAGATGCGGCACCCTTTTTATTTTTAATAGCCAGATACGTTCTTTCCGCCTTATCAAAATATTTCACGGATTCATCCAGCTTGTTTTGTAAATAAACAGCTACTCCCATGTAATTATATGAACGGGCAAGCTGTACACTATCGTGAGTCTTATCGGCAAATTCATTTGCTTTTTTTGAAAATGAGTACGAAACGGCGCAATCGATCCCTCTGTATTTTAAGGATGAATCATTAAGCAGCTTTGCTTTGACACTGTCCGGCTTACCTGAAATATAAGATAATGTATTATCAAGTTCCGGCTGCGAGTAAACCCAAGCAGTGCAGAATAAGAAGAATAAACAAAAAAACGATATTCTTTTCCCGCTACGAACCAAAAGTGGTGTTTTGTTTTGGAGGGGTTGTTGT
>JAEUTS010000039.1 GCA_016787005.1 Bacteroidia bacterium | reverse complement strand
GAAGGACTTGATTACAAAGCCCCTGCCACCGCCAATATCTTGCAGGACCGTTTAAATTTACCTAAGCACTGCGGCGCTATTGATATTCCAATGGGCTGCACAGGCTTTGTAAATGGGTTAAGTGTGGCAAAAGGTCTTATTGAAAGTGGCCAGGCGACTAAAGTATTATTGTTGACAGCCGAGGTTCCCAGTTTTGTAATACATCCCGATGATCTGGAATTACGAATGTTATTCGGTGACGGCGCTGCCGCGACTCTTATTGAGGGACATACAGGCAAAGAGGCTAAAATAGGTCCGTTTATTTTTGGAAGCAACGGCAGCGGGGCAAAACACCTGATCGTTAAAAGCAGCGGTGTACGTGATGCCATAGATGAGCAATGGCTTCATAAATACAAAAATGTACATGGCATGAAACATGGCATTATGGAAATGAACGGCAGAGAGATATTTATTTTTGCCCTTAAAGAAGTACCTGCTATGGTGAATTCACTTCTCAGTAAAGCAGGACTTGAGAAGGACGGGATCGATTTGTTTATCTTTCATCAGGCCAACGCATTTCTGCTCGAAACGCTGCGAAAAAAACTGAGAATCCCAAAAGAGAAATTTTTTGTGTACCTTGAGGAAGTCGGAAATACTGTTTCGGCTTCTATTCCAATTGCTTTGAAAGAAGCCATTAACAGTGGCAAGGCAAAAAAGGGAGATAAAATATTATTGGCAGGTTTTGGAATAGGATTCGCATGGGCAGGAACTATAATTACTTTATAAATAATTTTAATCTGTTATGGATAGTATAAATATATTTATCGAAAAAATAGAAGCGGAATTTGACGATGTTAAAAAGGGGACCCTGGTTCCTACAACAAGTTATAAAGATATTGAGGGATGGAGTTCTATGCAGGCACTTATCCTGATCGCTTTTATTGATAGTGAATACGATGTAATGTTAAGCGGCGAAGACCTGAATAACACCCTCACCATACAGGACATCTACAATATCGTTAAATCAAAAAAAGCATAGATCTACCCTGTTTTTGGCCAGAAAACAAACGTATAATTTCAGATCATATTAAACCATTTCTTAATAAATGGCCATTACAATCCCAGATAAAAAGAAAACAGAAAAGGCGGCTGCAGTCAACCGCTTTGCTTTAAGCTTTCTCCAAAAAGATTCCGAAAAAAATTCAAATTTCACACAGTTTAAAGTCGGGCAGGCTAATATAGTTCACCTCTTTTCACCCGATCTTATTAAACATGTTTTACAAACAAATCCCGGCAACTATTTAAAAGGCAAAGAGTTTGATGTGCTGAAAATTTCTATCGGGAAAGGATTACTCACCAACGAAGGCGAATCATGGCTTAAACAAAGAAGACTTATTCAACCGCTTTTTCACAAGCAACACCTCGCAGCTTTTTCAACGCAAATGGTCGCCAGCACTGCAAGCCTCATTCAAAAATGGGAAACAAAACAAAACGCCATCATTGAAGATATGTATTCTGAAATAGTTGAATTGAATCTTGATATCATTCTTAAAACTATTTTCAGCAATGACATGACGAATATTGAGGAAGAAATTAAAACCATTACAGCCGCCTTAATAGAGGAAACCGCGGCCAGTATGGTAAGCGTGCTAGGCTCTGTATCAGGTATTCAGGATCTGCAATCATTGAAAAAAAATGCGGTTTATTTGTCAGGCATAATTTCTGACATCACTGAATCACGAAAGAAAAAACAAGCCGTACATTTCGACCTTCTCGATATGCTGATGAATGCCGAATATGCCGACACAAAACAAAAGATAGAGCCCAAACAATTATTAGATGAGCTTATGACCCTTTTGTTTACAGGTATGGAAACCACATCCAGTGCTTTAACCTTTGTATTATATTTACTTTACGGCCACCCGGATGTGCTTGAAAAATTCTATAATGAAATTAAATTCCTCAATGGAAGACCGCCATCTCCGGAAGATTTCAAAAACTTACCCTATACGAACCAGATCATAAGTGAATCCATGCGCCTGTATCCTCCCGTTTGGTATATCTCCAGAAGTGCCATACAGGATGACAGCATTGAAGATCTGAAGATCAACAAGGGAGATGCCATTGTCTTCTCCCCCTATATAATGCACAGAAGCAGTAAATTCTGGGAGCAACCTGATGTGTTTAACCCGGAACGGTTCAAGGACAGGAATCAGAATAACAACTTCATATATTTCCCGTTTGGCGGAGGACCCAGAACATGCATTGGCAATAATTTTGCATTCATGAGTTTGACTACCTCATTAGTAATGATCGCTCAAAAGTTTAAATTGCAACCGGTATCATCAGGGCAATTGAAATTAAGTCCTTTAATTACACTCCGACCCAAGGAACCATTAATGATGGGAATAAAAAAAGTGTAATACCAATCTTATAGATGGACTTAACGCAAATTGCAGGAAATATTGAATACAGAGATGGGGTATGGTATTCAGGATCCTATACTCAAATATCTTATCCTCAAAATGCAAATGACAATTG
>JAEUTS010000033.1 GCA_016787005.1 Bacteroidia bacterium | reverse complement strand
AATCCGACTGTAGCTAATGCGGGTCCTGATCAGAATATTTGTAATATCAATGCAACATTAGCCGGAAATACAGCAACGATTGGTACAGGAACCTGGACCCGAATCAGCGGTGCAGGAACGATCACATCACCCAATAGTCCGAACTCAGGCATAACAGGGCTTGGTGTCGGAGCAAATGTATTCCGCTGGACAATAAGCAATCCTCCATGTGCATCAACATCAGATGATGTAACTATAAATGTTAGTGCAACTCCATCTACCGCTGATGCAGGTCCGGACCAGACGTTGTGCAATGTTACTACGGCTACATTGTCTGGCAATACACCTGTGTCAGGAACAGGAAGCTGGAGTTTGGTAAGTGGAAGTGGAGCGATCACATCGCCTTTGCTGCCCAATTCAGGCGTTACCGGATTAGGTGTCGGAGCAAATGTATTCCGTTGGACGATCAACGGAGGGGCATGCGCGAATTTATCGGATGATGTTGTGATCACTATAAAAGCGCTTCCTACAACTTCAGAGGCGGGACCTAACCAGACACTTTGTATCACAAACAACTCAACTATTTTGGCTGGGATTAATCCTACAGTAGGTACAGGAACCTGGACATTGATAAGCGGAAGCGGTACTATTACAACACCCTCAAGCCCGACCTCAGTAGTAACAGGTCTTGGTGTTGGAGCAAATGTGTTTCGCTGGACCATCAGTAACCCTCCATGTGCTTCTTCTTCCAGCGATGTAACAATAACAGTCAGTGATCTTCCGACTGTTGCAGTTGCAGGACCTGATCAGACATTGTGTATAACCGGCAACAGCACCACTTTAGCCGGCAATTCTCCTATCGTAGGCGCAGGTATATGGTCATTGGTGAGTGGTTCAGGGTCAATTACTTCTCCTTCTTCGCCGACTTCAGGAGTGACAGGCCTTGGCCTGGGTGCGAATGTTTTCAGATGGACAATAAGCAGTTCCCCATGCGTATCAACTACGGATGATGTTACAATTACCGTTATTCCTTCTACATCTGCTGCTAATGCAGGGCCCGATCAAACGCTTTGCGCCAATTCGACCACATTGGCGGGAAATACACCAACCGTTGGAACCGGCACATGGACATTGATAAGCGGTACAGGAACAATAGTAATTGCCAACCCTTCTAATCCCACAACCGCGCTAAGCGGATTTGGAGTTGGGTCTAATGTGTTCCGCTGGACCATCACAAATCCTCCATGCGCATCAACATTTGATGAAGTAACTATTAATGTAAGCAGTGTGCCCACTACTGCGGATGCGGGACAGGATCAAACGATATGCTCATCAAGTACAGCATTAGCCGGCAATACTCCAACTTCAGGCACAGGTACATGGACACTCATAAGTGGTTCGGGGAGCATTGCGTCTCCTTCTTCTCCTAATTCCGGTGTAAACGGCCTTGCAGTTGGGTCGAACGTATTCAGGTGGACTATTAACAATGCTCCATGTCCCGTTTCTTATGATGAAGTTACTATCATCGTAAAAGGTCTTCCGACAACGGCTAATGCAGGTTCGGATCAAACCATTTGTATTTCAACCAACAGCACTACTTTGGCAGGAAATGTTCCGACAGTAGGCACAGGAACCTGGACATTGGTGAGCGGCAGTGGTACTATCACCACTCCTTCTTCGCCAACGTCGGGAGTGACAGGGCTTGGATTAGGAGCTAATGTATTTCGCTGGACGATCGATAATTCTCCATGTCCATCATCATCAGATGTTGTGACGATCAACGTGAATAATGTTCCTACCGTTTCCAATGCGGGTCCGGATCAAAGTGTTTGTATCACGAGTCCGACCGCTATTTTAGCAGGTAATACACCGACTGTTGGAACAGGTACCTGGACATTGATCAGCGGATCGGGAACCCTTTCTTCACCTACATCTCCTAATTCGGGAGTCACAGGTCTTGGTTTAGGGGCCAACGTTTTCCGCTGGACTATTTCCAATCCGCCATGCGCATCCTCATCAAATGATGTAACGATCAACGTAAATAATGTTCCTACAGTTTCCAATGCCGGTCCTGACCAGAATGTTTGTATTACAAGTCCTACTGCGACCCTGGCCGGTAATACACCAACTGTAGGTACGGGTACCTGGACATTGATAAGCGGAACCGGAACGATCTCGGCTCCGACCTCACCAACATCCGGAGTCACAGGCCTTGGATTGGGGAATAATGTTTTTCGTTGGACTATTTCCAATCCTCCTTGTGCTTCATCAACAAATGATGTAACAATCATTGTAAAAGATATTCCAACTGTTTCCAATGCCGGCCCTGATCAAAGCCTCTGTTCAACAGGAACAAACTTAGCAGGTAATGTTCCGGTTACAGGTACAGGCACCTGGACATTGATCAGCGGCACTGGAACCATTACAACTCCTACTTCACCAACATCGGGAGTGACAGGTCTTGGTGTCGGAAATAATGTATTCCGGTGGACTATTAGTAATCCTCCATGTGCTTCAACGTTCGATGAAGTGACTATCACCGTAAGTCCAAATCCAACTACTTCAAATGCTGGTCCTGACCAGATATTTTGCAGCACAGTTACAACCGCAACTTTAGCGGGGAATACGCCTGCCGCAGGAACAGGAACCTGGAGCCTTGTAAGCGGTACCGGAACTATCACTAATCCCGCATTACCAAATTCAGGCGTAACAGGATTGACCATTGGGGCAAATGTATTCAGGTGGACTATTAACAGCGGAGCTTGCGCTAATGTAAAGGATGATATTACTATTACAATATCTGCCCCTGTTACAATAAGCGCAGTTAAAACCAATGTAAATTGCTATGCGGATAACACAGGTGCAATTAATATCACAGTTACCGGTGGAACTCTTCCATATACTTACAGTTGGTCAAATACAGGAACCACAGAAGATCTTACAGGACTGACATCAGGTACATATTCAGTAGTTGTAACTGATAGAACCGGTTGCACAGGTGCAACAAGCGTAACTATAACTCAGCCTCCTGCGCCGCTTGATTTTACGTCTGGTTTTACCAATGTATCTTGCAAAGGCAGCAGCAATGGAACCGCATCGGTATCGGCCACCGGAGGAACTCCCGCATATACTTATTTATGGTTCCCTTCCGGAGGTACAGCTTCAACTGCAAGCGGACTTGCCGGAGGCAGCTATACTGTTACCGTAACTGATGTGCGTGGCTGTGTTAAAACGGCAGCATTTTCAATTAATGAATCAGCCACATTGCTTACTGCGGGTATCACAAATAACATTCCTGTTACCTGCAAAGGCAGTAAAAACGGCACATTGACAGTTACGCCGGCGGGAGGGACCACTCCATATACCTATTCGTGGTCACCTGCAGGAGGAACATCTTCTACCGCGTCGGGATTGTCCGGAGGCAATTATACTGTAACGGTTACAGATGTTTACGGATGTGATACGGTTATTACAGCGAAGGTAGATGAATCAACAACGAGGTTTAGCGCAAGTATAACAAACAATACGCCTGTAACCTGCAAAGGAAGCAGCAATGGTACTTTAACAGTAACGCCTGCAGGTGGCACATTGCCGTATGTATATTCTTGGTCGCCAGCGGCAGGACCTGTTGGTACACTGTCAGGTTTATCCGGAGGGACATATAGTGTAACTATAACGGATAAATACGGATGTGACACAAATATTGTGGCTAAAATTTTTGAATCGGCGACATTGTTAACGGCGAATATTGCAAATACAACCCCTGTAACCTGCAAAGGAAGCAGCGATGGATCTATAGTGGTAAGTACGGCAGGCGGCACTACCCCTTATGCATATTCATGGACTCCATCAGGAGGGCCGGGAATGACGGCATCCGGATTGCCGGGTGGTGTTTATACCATAGCTGTTTCTGATTCTACGGGTTGTAAAACAATTTTAAATGCTACAGTTAATGAATCTACAGACTTGCTTACAGCATCTGTTACTAATATCAAAGCTGTAACCTGTAAGGGAAGTAGTGATGGTACAGGAACAGTAGCTCCTTTGGGAGGCACTGCGCCTTATACGTATTCATGGTCGCCTTCAGGGGGCACTTCAGCTATAGCTACAGGACTGTCAGGTGGTACATATACTGTATTGATCGCTGATGCTTACGGTTGTGATACTGCAATAACATTGATAATAAATGAATCAGCTACACCACTTATCACAAACATAAGCAGTACTGATGCGGGTTGTGCCGGTAATGCCGGAACGGTTTCAGTTGTCGATTCGGGAGGTACTGGTCCTATTACATACCAATGGTCGCCATCTGTTAGTACAACTAATTCCGCCACCGGACTGGCGCCGGGGGCCTATGTTGTAACAGTTACTGATCTGTATGGATGCACCTCAATTTTAACAACTAATGTAAATGCCCGTCCAACGCCCAAAGCGGGTTTCACGCCAAGTCCGGTTGTAGGCACAAATCCGTTAACGGTTAACTTTGCAAACACAAGTACCGGTGGAACTTATTACCAATGGTTCTTTGGTGATGGGGCTATTGACAGCACTTTCAGCCCGTCGCATATTTATGACAACCAGGGCAACTATACCGTAAAGTTGATCGTAATCAATAGTTTTGGTTGCGTTGATTCAGCTATTTACACATTTATTAAAGTAACTCAGAAGTCAATGATAAGCGTGCCAAACGTATTTACGCCAAATGGAGATATTCAGAATGATATATTTTATATTACCTCTAAGGGATTAGAGACTCTGCAGGTGGAAATATATAATCGGTGGGGAATGAAGCTGTATGAATTTGATACAGTTAATGGGGGCTGGGATGGCAGAACATCGCAGGGAACAGAAGCTCCGGACGGAACGTATTATTACATACTAAAAGCGAATGGTGTAGATGGAGAAGTGTATAATATGCAGGGGTTCCTGACATTGATCAGGTAAGGCTTACCTCTGCCTAAGGGGGAATGAGTAGAGGGAGAACAAATAAAAAGGTCAGGAGATTAGTTCCTGACCTTTTTTATTTACTGTAAATGGAATTATCCACGTTTTCTTACTGTGCGCTGCTCAATACGTTTCTCGTAATTCTTACCCTGGAAAATGCGTTGAACAAAAATGCCCTGCGTATGAATATAGTTGGGATCCAGTTGTCCGGGCTCCACCAACTCCTCCACTTCAGCAATAGTAATTTTACCTGCCATTGCCATCATTGGATTAAAATTCTGCGCGGTATCCTTATAGATAAGATTTCCATGTTTGTCGCCTTTCCATGCTTTCACAATGGCGAAATCGGCCTTTAACCAGCTTTCCAACACATACATCTTCCCATTAAATTCACGGGTTTCTTTTCCAACAGCCACCTCCGTTCCATAGCCTGCCGGAGTAAAGAATGCGGGGATCCCCGCTCCTCCGGCCCTGCAACGCTCGGCCAGTGAGCCTTGTGGGATCAGGTCCACTTCAAGTTCACCGCTTAGCATCTGGCGTTCAAATTCCTCATTCTCCCCGACATATGAGGAGATCATTTTTTTTATCTGGCGGCCTTTTAATAATAAGCCCAACCCAAAATCATCAACGCCGGCGTTGTTCGAAATACACGTCAATCCTTTAATGCCTTTTTTTACGAGTGCGGCTATGCAATTCTCAGGGATGCCGCAAAGACCAAAGCCTCCGAGCATAAGGGTCATGTTATCTTTTATATCTTTTATCGCCTCTTCTGGGCCATCTACAATTTTGTTCATTTTAAAAAGAATAAGTGATTTGGACGAATGTACGAATTATAGAAAATATTTTAATCAAATTTATCGTCATCAAAGTTTTCATTAACGGGATCCTTGTCGTCATATTTGTGGCAATCCATTTCTACATCCAGTTTTTTGAGCGGTCTGTCAAAGTCGCCCTGGCTGATGCGTAGCGATTTGTCTGCATATACTTTTTTCATGTATAAACCCCAAATAGGCAGTGCCATGCGGGCTCCTTGTCCATATTCCATGGTGTTAAAATGTACAGATCTGTCTTCCGCTCCGACCCAACAGCCGGAAACAAGATCCGGTGTTAGACCCATAAACCAGCCATCAGAATTATTCTGTGTTGTACCCGTTTTTCCCGCGATCGGATTCGTCAATTTATATTTGCTTCCCCGCAGGCTTGCACCTGTGCCATAATTTACAACACCTTTTAATAGGGCCAACATAACATAAGCTTTTTCTTCATTCATAACCTCTTCGGTGCGCGGAGAAAAATCGGCAAGCACACGCCCGTTCTTATCTTCGATGCGTGTAACAAAGATTGGCTGAGTCCATGTGCCTTTATTCGCAAAGGTGGCATTGGCAGCAACCATTTCCATTACAGAAATTTCGGGTGTGCCAAGGCAAATAGAAGGGACAACATCAAGCGGGCCTGTAATCCCTACCCGTCGTGCAAAATCAACCACTGCCTGTGGCCCGAATTGCTTGATGAGGTAGGCAGAAATGTAATTGATAGAAAGAGCCAACGCCTTTTGAAGCGTAACCGGTTTACCCTCGTATTTTTCTTCCCCGGCTGCGTTATCTGGACACCATTGTCCCTTTTCGGGAAGATCAATACAAACTCTTACATTGGGCACCTGGTAGCAGGGCGAATATCCCTCTTGTATAGCCAATGCATATACAAACGGTTTAAATGTAGATCCAACTTGTCGACGACCGACTTTTCCGTGATCGTATTTAAAGTGCCGGTAATTGATTCCACCAACCCAGGCTTTCACATGACCGGTATGCGGATCCATTGAAATGAAGCCCGTTTGTAAAAATGCTTTGTAATACCTCATAGAGTCGCGGGGAGTCATTACAGTGTCTTTTTCACCTGTTAAAGTATAGATGGTCATGGGAACAGGTGTGTCGAAATTTTTAACGATGGAATCTTCTGATGCGCCACTTGTCTTGAGGCTCCTGTAGCGGTCAGATCGCTTCATTGAGGCCCGCAGGATATCTTCGATTTCTTTTTTAGTCACGTTCCATGCAAAAGGCGCGTTTCGCTTTTGTTTACAATCTTTAAAAAACAATACCTGCAGGTCGTGCATATGTTCCTTTACAGCTTCTTCTGCGTAACGTTGCATACGGGAATTAATGGTGGTATATATGGTGAGTCCATCACGGTAAACATTGTATTCGGTTCCATCGGGTTTTTTATTCTTTTTTATCCAGTCGGCTAAAAAATTATCACGCAGATATTCGCGAAAATAAGTAGCGGAACCTTCGTTATGATCTTCGGGATGGAACTTTAAATTTAACGGGAGTTGTTTTAAAGAATCATACACTGCTTGTGACAGATATTCATATTTCACCATTTGATTCAATACCACATTTCGTCTATGTAATGTTGTATCGGGTCTGCGTACGGGATTAAACAAAGCCGGATTTTTGGCCATTCCAACTAACAAAGCCGCCTGTTCAATTTTCAGTGAATCCTGTGTGGTATCGAAATAAATTTTTGCCGCCGATTTTATTCCTACAGCCGTATTGATAAAATCGAATTTATTGAGATACATGGTAAGTATCTCATCCTTGGTATACTGGCGCTCGAGTCTCACTGCAATAACCCACTCTTTTATTTTGCGCACCACCATTTTTAGTTTGCTTTGTTTACTTTCCCTTGGGAAAAGCATTTTGGCCAGCTGCTGCGATAAAGTACTGCCGCCACCGCC
>JAEUTS010000396.1 GCA_016787005.1 Bacteroidia bacterium | reverse complement strand
AAAACATAAACTATTTGAGCGTATATCTCCCAAGAAAACATGGGAGGGAACAATAGGCGGAGGTATCCTTGCTTTTGTGGTTGCTTATATTGTTTCAATCTATTTTACTGAGTACAGAATGATTGATTGGATGATCATTGCACTCATAATTATTGCATTTGGCAACCTCGGCGACCTGGTGGAATCGTTATTTAAAAGAACTATTGACGTAAAAGATTCTGGGACAATTTTACCCGGGCATGGAGGGATATTGGATAGGTTTGATAGCCTTATTATGTCAATACCATTTATTTTTATCTATATATTTTTTATTTCCACACTATGATTCACCGCGAAGGGTACCCGACAATTGGATTAACACTTTTATTCAGCGCTGCTATTATTGGTGCAGCAAATTATTTTACGGAAAGCGCAGCCCTTGTTTTGTTGGCTGATGTAGTTTCTGTTTTGCTATTAATTATAGTGTTGCAATTTTTCCGCAACCCGGCACGAAATACAGTTGTAAATGACAGACATATCATTGCACCTGCAGATGGAAAGGTAGTTGTGATAGAAGAAGTTGAAGAGCCTGAGTATTTTAAAGATAAACGTATACAGGTTTCCGTTTTTATGTCACCAATAAATGTGCATGTGAATCGTTTTCCAATTGGTGGACTGGTAAAATATGTAAAATATCATCCGGGCCTTTACCTGGTAGCCTGGCACCCCAAATCATCCACTGAAAACGAACGGTCTACGGTGGTAGTTGAACATTCTAATGGCAAAGCAATTCTTTTCCGACAAATAGCAGGAGCTTTAGCGAGACGGATTGTATATTATTGTAAAGAAGGAGATAAAGCGGCGCAAGGTGGTGAATTCGGTTTCATAAAGTTCGGATCACGTGTGGACCTGTTTTTACCATTAGGTACTAAAATAAATGTCCAATTGAACCAAGTTGTCAGGGGAGGAGAAACGGTAATCGCCTCATTTAGTGAAGATTAAATCAGATATGGAAAACATATAAATTGGCTTTATTTTTGACGCAATATATAAGTATAACTAAACCATTACACCATGAAAAAATCAATTTTAATGCTGGCTTTCTCGACATTGTTTTTAGCGGCATTTGCACTTAACGGGCAACAGGAAGGCGCCACAAAAAAATCCTGTTCAGGTAAAGCGGAAAAATCCTGTTGTAAAAAAGGAGCTCAATCGGCAAAATCCTGCGAGAAAAAACAAGATGATAAGGCAGAAGTAAAAGCTACTGAAACAAAAACAGCCGAAGCTGCGTCAGAAAACAAAAAATAATTTTCTATTCGTTTGAAAACAAAATAGTCCCGTGAAAAGACGGGACTATTTTGTTTAAGCTGATTCTTCTTTACCTTTTTCCCGGAATAAATTTTAGCGAGACGGAATTTACACAGTAGCGCAACCCTGTTGGTTGAGGACCATCGTCAAAAACATGACCGAGATGACCGCCGCATTTGGAACAAATTATTTCAATACGTTTCATTCCTAAAGAAAGATCTATTTTTTCAATAATATGTCCTTTAGCTGCTTCACGGTAAAAGCTGGGCCATCCACAGCCCGCGTCAAATTTTGTATCCGACTTGAATAATTCCTGTCCGCATGCCGCGCAAACATAAGTTCCCGGCTCATAGTTGTTTTCGTATTCTCCCGTAAACGGACGCTCTGTACCTTTTTGCCTCAACACTCTGTATTGCTCCGGGGTTAATATTTTTTTCCACTCTTCGTCGGTTTTTTGAACGGTGTCGGTCATAACGGTTGTTTTATTGGTTTTGGTTGAATCTGCAATTTCATGATCTTTAGATGTATTTTCCGTATTGGAATCACACATCGCAAGTGATAGTCCTAATATAGCAAGTATCATTTTCATTTTTCTTATTATATACTCTGCAAACACCTGAAATAAACAATACATTCAAATATATTTATCCGGTAACTGACAACAAACAGCTTTCATTCAATTAAAACATCCTATACAGCTTCGTATTACGAACCGCAGGCATAAAGCGGGGTTCTTTAATTTTAAACCGGTAACCTAAAGTAAAACTAGCTCCTTTAAAATTCGTTGCCATATTAAATAGCCCGCTATTGTAAGTCGAAAAGTCGTTAACAATATTGGCAATAATATAAAAATTGCGGTTATTAAATCCTAAAGCTGCTCTGAAGTCGCCTGCCCAGTTAATATATGTTGATCGATTAGTAACATTTGTATTATAATGATGGTACTGGCTGTGCTGCGACTCAAGCCCGAGTACAAACATTCCGTTTAGGAAAAATCGTTTATATATTACCAGTGTTCCAGCCACCCCGCCACCTACTGTGTAAGCTACAGTCCTCAACCCATTCACATCGGCATTGAACCCGTAAAAGGGGCGTACGAAGTGAGGTATAAATGAGGAGTCGGCGGACGTATTATTGAAATATAAATTTGCCACGAATACCGGCGAAAGAGCCGACTTAAGCTGCCTTTCGTTACAAGAGTATGCCGATCGGTAAGAAAATTTACGGTACCTAAAAAAATACATAAATTTCGTTTTAAAGCTCATAACGCTCATGGATGAATTCTGATAATATGGCTTTGCAGGAGTATAAGCTGTATCGTACAATGAAGTGCTCAGGTCATAAAACCAACTATATCTCCGGAAATTAGATTCCAGCCGCCATTTATTACCACCTACACTTGCCCCGAGTCCCCTGTATTTTGTATATCCCTTTTTGTCGGAATCAATCATTGGAAGTGTTTTGTACGAAAAGCTGAACCCCAATTTGTCATAAGAAAAAACCAGCCCATTCACTGTTGCGGCATCAGCAAAATAATTGATATGCGATTTTCCTGTTGTATCCTTAAAATTCTTTTGGGTGATTTCCAGGTTATAATTTTGTGATGACTGGTATAGGCCAACAACCAAACGCTCCTCATACGACCGGTAATAATTCGTATCGTACTTAAGCGTTTTATTGAACTCTTGTTTTTCTTCCTGTGCAGATGATTGCATACAAAAGAATAGCAACACAAAAACGAACAGGATACTATTTAAGGAGTGTTTCAAAAACGTATTGCTGATGACCGATATGTCAGAGAGGACATCCGCCTATCGCAGATGTCCTCTCTTTGGAATACTGATTACATTTATGCTTTAACGTTAGCCCTTATAATATTAAGTGCGCCTCCTGCCTTAAACCATTCAATCTGCTGAGCATTGTAGCTGTGGTTCACTTTTATCTCATCCTGGCTTCCATTATCATGATTGAAAACAACAGTCAACTGAACCCCCGGGGCGAAACTTTTCAATCCAACAATGTCAATTGTGTCGTTCTCCTGTATCTTATTATAATCCTCCTTGTTGGCAAAGGTCAATGCCAGCATACCTTGCTTTTTCAGGTTGGTTTCATGGATACGCGCGAACGATTTTACAAGTACGGCGCGAACACCCAGGTGGCGGGGTTCCATAGCAGCGTGCTCGCGTGATGAACCTTCCCCGTAATTTTCATCGCCGACAACAATCGACCCTATTCCTTTGGCTTTGTATTGGCGCTGAACTTTTGGAACAGATTGATATTCATCAGTAAGCTGATTTTTCACCGAATCGGTTTTATCGTTGAATGCATTAACTGCACCAATAAGCATATTATTTGATATGTTATCCAAATGCCCCCTGTATTTAAGCCATGGACCGGCCATAGAGATATGATCGGTTGTACACTTACCTTTTGCTTTAATAAGCAGTTTAAGGCCTTTCAGGTCAGTCCCTTCCCATGCCGCGAACGGATCGAGTAATTGCAAACGATCAGAAGTTGGTGATACCAATACCTGCACACTTGCGCCATTTGCAGCAGGTGCCTGGTAACCGGCGTCTTCAACGGCGAAACCTTTTTTAGGCAATTCATCACCGGAAGGCGCATCAAGTTTTACGGCTTTGCCTTCAGTATTTGTCAATGTATCTGTCAACGGATTAAAATTCAGGTCGCCCGCAATAGCAAGTGCCGTAACCAGTTCAGGCGATCCGACAAACGCATAGGTATTCGGATTTCCATCAGCGCGTTTAGCGAAGTTTCGGTTGAATGAATGCACTATTGTATTCTTCTCCCCTTTCTCTGCTCCTGTACGATCCCACATACCTATACATGGTCCGCAGGCATTGGCAAAAACATTCGCACCCATTTTATTGAAGGTGTCAATGAACCCATCCCTGTCAATGGTATAGCGCACCTGCTCCGAGCCGGGAGTAATGGTAAACTGCGCCTTCGCCACTAATTTTTTGTCAACCGCTTGTTTTGCAAGTGAAGCAGCACGTGAAATATCTTCGTAAGATGAATTAGTACATGAACCAATCAAACCCACTTCGATTTTTGTTGGCCAGCCATTCTTTTTAGCTTCCTCTTTCATCTTTGAAATTGGTGTGGCTTTATCCGGAGTGAACGGACCATTCAGGTGCGGCTCCAGTTCACTCAGGTTGATCTCAATAACTTCATCGAAATATTTTGAAGGATCGGCATATACTTCCGGATCGGCGGTTAAATGTTCTTTTACACTCTTCGCGGCATCAGCCATCTCGGCACGTCCTGTAGCCCGCAAGTAACGCTCCATTGATTCATCATAACCAAATGTGGACGTAGTAGCGCCAATTTCAGCGCCCATATTGCAAATAGTGCCCTTTCCTGTACACGACAGCGATACCGCACCATCACCAAAATATTCAACAATTTTATCTGTACCACCTTTAACAGTTAATATCCCTGCCACTTTCAAAATAACGTCTTTAGCTGATGTCCATCCATTCAATTTTCCTGTAAGCTTAATACCGATCAGCTTGGGCATTTTAAGTTCCCATGGCAGTCCCGCCATCACATCGCAGGCATCAGCACCTCCAACACCAATAGCTATCATGCCAAGTCCGCCCGCATTAACTGTGTGCGAATCAGTGCCGATCATCATCCCTCCCGGAAAAGCGTAGTTCTCCAACACAACCTGGTGGATAATGCCTGCACCCGGCTTCCAGAAACCAATACCGTATTTATTTGAAACAGAGGAAAGAAAATTATATACTTCCTGATTTGTTTTAATAGCCTGATCAAGGTCCTTTTTAGAATTATCTTTTGCGGTGATAAGGTGATCGCAATGCAC
>JAEUTS010000364.1 GCA_016787005.1 Bacteroidia bacterium | reverse complement strand
AGAAAGTTCAGGAGGCGTCATCTCAAGCGCGTTCAATATGGCTTCTTCCACTTTGGAAATCGATTTGTCCAGGGCATGTGCAATTTCGACATACGACACATAAATTTCTTTTGGTATGCCGGTCATCAGATCCCGTCCATGCACAGCGTAATCGGGCGGCGGATTATCGATCTCGGTCATGGCGGCTCCGACTTCAATTTTTACACGTTCTGCGGAGCGCTCACCAATTAAAATGTTATGTTGCCTGCGCATATATTCTTCGATGTCGCTTGTAAACTCATCACCAGCGGTTCGTATCGATTTGTCACATACTATACCTCCAAGGGCAATAACCGCAATCTCACTGGTACCTCCGCCTATGTCAATGATCATATTCCCCATTGGCTCTTCAACATCAATACCGATACCTATGGCTGCGGCCATTGGTTCGTGTATCAGGTAAACTTCTTTCGCGCCTGCATGTTCGGCCGAGTCACGTACTGCGCGCTTTTCAACCTCTGTTATACCCGATGGAATGCAAATCACCATTCGCAAAGAAGGTGTGAACAAACGTCTCCCTGGATGGATCATCTTTATCATTCCGCGGATCATTTCTTCGGCAGCGTGGAAGTCGGCAATTACACCGTCTTTTAGGGGGCGAATCGTTTTTATATTTTCATGGGTTTTACCATGCATTTGTTGCGCCTGTCGGCCGACAGCTATCACCTTGCCGCTATTGCGGTCAATTGCCACGATCGAAGGTTCATCAACCACCACTTTGTCGTTGTGAATAATAATGGTGTTGGCGGTGCCAAGGTCAATCGCTATTTCTTCGGTTAAAAAATTAAAGGCCATGTTTTTAGTTTAAAGTTTCAGGTTTAAAGTTTCAAGTTAAATAGTGCAAACTTTATAACTCAGTATTATTAATTTCTCAATGTTTAAAGTGTCTTGTTCCTGTCATTACCATTGAAATATTGTGCGCATCGCAATAGGCAATAGAGTCCTTGTCTTTTATTGATCCTCCCGGCTGAATCACAGCAGTAATTCCCGCTTTACCGGCGATCTCCACGCAATCAGAAAATGGGAAAAACGCATCAGATGCCATTACGGCACCTTTCAGATTGAATTTAAAATCTGTTGCTTTTTGTATAGCCTGCTTCAAAGCATCAACCCGTGAGGTTTGTCCTACGCCGCTTGCACAAAGTTGTTTGTTCTTTGCCAGTACAATTGTATTTGATTTGGTGTGTTTCACCAGTTTATTCGCAAACTCAAGGTCAGTCTTTTCAGTGTCGGTCGGGCTTAGCTTCGTCACTACTTTCATGTCGGCAATAGTTTCGGTTTTCAGGTCTTTGTCCTGTTCAATAACGCCATTCAGTAATGTGCGGAATGTTTTGGTCGCCAGCTTCACTTGTTTTTGTTTTAAAATAATACGGTTTGGTTTTTGCTTCAACAGTTCGATCGCTTTAACGTCATAGTCGGGCGCAACAATGACTTCAAAGAAAAGTTTATTTATTTCGTTTGCAGTTTCGGCATCAAGTTTTACGTTTGTTACGAGTACTCCTCCAAAGGCCGATACGGGATCTCCCGCCAGCGCGTCTTTCCAGGCATCAACTAATTTCGGACGGGAAGCAAGGCCGCAGGCATTGTTGTGTTTAAGTATGGCGAATGTGGTATCAGTGAATTCAGCAATAAGGTTAACAGCAGCATCAACATCAAGCAGGTTATTGTATGAAAGTTCTTTTCCGTTCAATACTTCAAACAGTTCATCCATCTTGCCATAAAAAATACCCTGCTGATGAGGGTTCTCGCCATAGCGGAGTGTTTTGGAAGCTGTAATGCTTTGTTTAAAAACATTCAGATTTCCGGTTGTATTGAAGTAATTAAAAATGCTAGTGTCGTAATGCGATGAAGTGTTGAATGCCTGAGCTGCCAATTGTTTGCGATCGGGAAGTGTGGTCGAACCTTTATTGTCATTCAATAATTTCAACAGATGTGAATATTGGTCGCGTGATGAAATAATAACAACATCTTTAAAATTTTTAGCGGCGGCACGGATAAGTGAGATGCCGCCAATGTCAATTTTCTCAATGATGGTGGCTTCGTCGTTTGTTTTTGCGACAGTTTCCTCAAAAGGGTAGAGGTCAACGATCACCAGGTCGAGTTCAGGTATTTCGTATTCTTCAAGCTGCAGCAGGTCGCTTTGCAATTCACGCCGGCCAAGTATGCCGCCAAAAATTTTCGGGTGTAATGTTTTAACACGACCACCCAAAATAGATGGGTAGCTGGTAAGGTTTTCAAC